>NZ_JACFQU010000065.1:0-308 GCF_016101285.1 Gilliamella sp. W8136 | reverse complement strand
ATTCATACTTGACCAATGACTGATAATTGAGATTAATTTTTCATAACTTACTTGATATTAGTCTTAAGGCTTAATCAATTTATAACGTATACCATCTTGATATAATTTATCTCCCTTACCTACATAAAATGTTACGACATCTCGGTAAGTTTCTTCTGGTAAACTTACTGTTATTGGTTCATATATAGCATTGAGTTTATTTTCTGAATTTAACACCCAATCCGGTACATTAATTACATGATAATTATAAGTAACATAAAAATTGGTTTGATTGTAACTATAACCCTTTGCACGTGTATATTCATTTT
>NZ_JACFQU010000011.1:0-131864 GCF_016101285.1 Gilliamella sp. W8136 | reverse complement strand
AATAAAACGACCATCAGATACAAAATTACCGCCTTTGTTACATGTTGAATTATTTACCTGTGAGGATTTATCAGCATTTATTACCAAAACCCGCGCTTTAGCCGATAATTTACCCGAGAGTGAAAAAAACCTAATTCTGATTGCAAAAGGTGCAAGATTGATACAAGCATCAAAAACGGATGGAAACTTAACTTCAGGATTAGGGATAAAGTTTACCAGTGATAAAGATAGTTATTACGTTAAAATTAACTTGGAATATACTTTAAATTCATGGGAATACTATTCTGAAAATAATCTAAAATCACAAACTATCTTTAATAATAACCCGAAAAAAATTGCTGACAAGCAGTCGGATGAGAAGAAAGAAATCATTCTAAATCACTACCATAAACAACAGTTAGAAAATAGATATAATAAAACTTATCCGCAGTTAACCATGTCCGATATTCCGGATAAGGTTGAACTTGTTGAAGTTGATCACAATAGTTCATCTGTCAAAATACGTTTTTGTGTGAATACTAAACATTATTGGATAGCGTCAAAAGATGTCTCTCACTTATTTGGACAAGATGGGACACTCAATACCGCAATTTCTTATTGGAATAATTTTCCGCTATCACTTGATAATTTACCACCTGCAACTAAAGATAACACGGTACATTTTCCACGAACGGTATCATTAACTTCATCAGATGATAAAAATTTAATTATTATAGAAGACGAAAGCACGGATTCAATTTGGGTAAAAGTCACCGCAGGAAATGAAGAGCGTTGGTCAATAACAGGTTGGGTAAACACCAAAAAAGATGCTCAAGAGCACGTTAAACGAATCAGTCCCTGGCATTGGCAAGGATTTGAGACAGTAATCGAAAAAGCTTCTGTGGGAGAATTTTATACTAAAATAAACGATAACCGAGCAGGAACATTGGACATTAAAGAATATACTGATTCAATGAAAGCTTTGCATAAAATCTTAATTGAGTCACTGTTATATTCTGTTCAGCGAAAAAAAGGGCTACCACCTTTTACTGTTGAATTTCTGAAAGACGGCTTACGCAACAGTTGGATAGCCGAAATGATAGGTCACTTAATAATAAAATATGAGAGTGAATGGCACGCAGACGAAGCGCTAACCAAATGGAACGAAATAGATAGTTTATTTGAGAAAGAAACACAGAAACAGAAAAAATTAATTGAAAAATGGTTAGATGACAATAATATAACGATGCCTTTTAAGCGAAACTCAGCGTTAAACAGTGTCGATGAAGCACACGAGGAAACCAAAATACATTGGCAACTAGAAAAAGAGCAACGCATTAAACCATCCCTTTGGTGGCAAAAAGTGGCACAAAACCAACAACAAGCCCAACCAACAAACAACCAAACACCCGCACTAAGCAATCTTTCTGCTGATGGCAAAGCATGGTTTATTCATCCAGTCTCAGTGATGGGTAGATTTATAAGCCCAGGTATAGTGACATATCATATTTACCACGATGGAAAAATTGAAAAACATATACCACAGGAAATATCGAAAGGTTACGAGCAAAAATATAAATATGTTTATCATGATGAAAAGAATAATGAACATGAAATATGTATTTGTGATTGGCATACTATTAAAAAGAAGATCTTATCTTCAAAAGCAGGAGGAACTTATTCATATCCAAATCATGGTACCGTATCAGAGTCTAAAACAAATGTTAATGACGGATATATGGTTGCTAGAGCTAAATACACCAATGGTGATATTCATGAATGGGTAGTTAAAGAAAAAGGAGTTAGCATCTATCAGCGGCTTACAATGGCTAATGGAGATATTGCAGAATATGGGATTCACGATACAGCAAATAATGGAAAACCAGGAAACATTTGGAAATTATATACTCAACAACAAGAGGAAGCTCAATTAATAAAAATTCCTGAAATTATAAATTATGAAAATGATGATGTGACTATTAAATGTGAACTAACAGAAACCTATCGAAAATATACTAATCCTGACATTATGGCGGGTTTTATAGGCGCACTAGCTGAGATTAAGGAAAATATTCTAGTCACAGGTAGTGCTTACGAGCAAGGTTCTTGTTTTCCTAGTGCTTTACATATTAATGGTCAAAGTATTGATACTAAATATATTCGAAAAGTTAATAATTTATCAAACTGGAATAAAGACAGAGCATTTGTACAAGCTCTGTATAAATTTCATTTTACTATATTTAGAATTGGTACATTAATGTATGAATCAGATTTTGAAGACCTTAAGGGTACAAAGGATGGTTTAGGTTTACATAATTCTCATTTACATTCAGAAAAGTTTGACTTTGCTTCAATAAAAGAAATTACTTATTGAATTGATAAAAATATAACTATCTATGGATGTAAAAGTCGATAAATTAAATTGTGGAAAATTATGAAAATAAAAATTTTGCTAAATTTAGTCTTGTTTTTTATTTTATCAATAAATATTGTCTATGCAACCGAACCACCCGAAACATGGTATTTTTATAAAGTTTCCAAAAATACTGTTTTGGGCGGAGAGCCAACTTTTGAAAGAGAGCGATTAATATATAGATATTGGCAAACGAAACTAACAATAAGCGACAAAGAGGTAGTAATCGATAAAGCTTGCACTATTCCAGAGGGCGCAACGAACGAAATCGTTACACCATTATCGTATTGGAAGTCGCCAGAGCAAGTAGATAAGTACCAGAAAATTTTTTCAGAAGAAAAAATCCCACTCGAAAACCAAATTCACATAATAAAAAATGACTTAAATGATAAAGGTTCGCCCTGCTCTAAACAGGATCTTACCGCCTTAATAAAAATAGGAAATTTTATGGTATTTATGACCGAACCAGGATATATAATTATTTTTTCAAAAAATTTAGAAAAAGACAGATTATCATCAGCCACATATAGAGGATTAGATCAACCATTAAATTTGTTAGGTCACCCAATGTTAATTGATAAAAAAAATGTTAATAAAATGAATAAAGAGTGTAATTTTCCTGGTGATGGTACTTATGAGTATGATAGTTATAACAAATGTCCACTAACAGAATTACATATATATTTTGCTCGTGTAATAAACAAATTACAAGCTGAAAAAGAATATAGTTTTGAGAATAATAAAGATAAATTCTATTTTACTAAAAATCAAATAAAAGAATTTGAATACGAAATATATTTGAATATTGAAAAAAATAATAAACTAATAGACCGTTTACCCATCTATAAGGAAAATATTTTAGAATCAGCTTTTTTTGAACAATATTACTATATCGATAAAGAATTCAAAAATGTTTGGTTATTGAATTATTATGGGGATGATTCAATTCACCATGTTACAGAATGGAGGCATTATAAAATTGATAATACAGGACATTTTAAATTATTAGAATCTAGATCGTACTAATATAAAAATACGAAATTTTATAATGGTTAGTAGTGTTTTTATTAAATCATATTTTAGCCAGTAAGTTAGGTGATTACAGAGAAAAAGTTGGAATTTTTACACGCAACTTTTTCAAAAATAAGGAAAGGATTAACGGTTAACAGATGAAATACTCACATTATCTAGTACCATTTTGTTTACTATTTAGCACTTACTGTTACAGTCAGCACTATCAAATAGAAGACAAGTATCGTGGCGACCCATTGTTCAGAAAAATCGATATGAATAAATTAGATAAAGATTGTACTTATCCTGAAAATTATAGACAATTGAGCGAATCAGAACAAGAAAAAATCGATAAACTTTGCCCTATTAGAAAATTTAATCTCAAATTTGATTTAAAAAAGTTATATAAATTTATTTATAAAGAACCGGTAATTATCTATAACGGACATAATTTTCAACTGACATTAAGTATGTCAGAAAATTATAATATCGAATCTGATGGTACTATTTATGAAGGTGATATATTCCTATCAATAGTTAAAGATAATATTGTAAAAGATAGGATTTATTTGGCTAATAATTATATTAATCTTTCTGATTTTGCAGCTGCTTACCAGCATTATTTTATAACCCCAGAGGGAGAGATAAATACATTATATTTGATCGAGGTAGAAGAAGGTGTTTCACCAATGTTTTGGAAACACTATAAAATTGATAATCAAAAAATGAAATTTGTACTTCAAGATATGTTAGTCAATGTTACAGATGGAATACAATATCAAATCATTTATCCAAATCAGTTTAATGTTATTTCGAATCAACCGACCATAAAAATCGATATCAAAGAACTTAAATCATGTGAAGATGAGTATGACAAAGAAGAATATCATAGTTGCTATATAGATGTTTATAACCATTACAATAGTAGATTAAAACAAAAAATCAGTTTACTAAATAAAAAGAACAATACAATAAAAAAATCTTATTTAAAATTACAGCAAAAAATGGCTTCAAGTTGTTTAGAATTACCACCTCCAGTTTCTGGTGATAGGGAAAATACCGATTCTTATTTATCTAAAGTTATGTTTTGTTTGATCCAAAATTATAAACAAGAAATAACCAATATTGAAAAACAACTCGCTCACTAGCCAGAAAGTTGGATTTAAAAGAATAAAAATAATAAAAAATTGTCGTCAACTAATGAGTTAAAAAGAGAATAGGCATAAATGAAACTTAATATACCTAATCGATGATTATGATGAAAGAATCATTATAAAATTAAAAAAAATTTTTTTAAAACTATTGTGGTGCTATTTTAATTAATAAACAGTGTCAATGTAACCGACCACCCGAGACATGGTATTCACTCCCTAGCCAGTAAGTTGGATTTGAAAGAATAAAAAATAATTAAAAATTAAAATATTAAAGAGGGAAAGTTGTTATTAATTCAAGTCCAATAAAATTCTATTAATTGTTTTATCTGTAGTTCTAAAAAGCACATTTTTGGTAATTGTGCTGTCAGTTATTTTTGTCAAAAAGTTTCAGGTTATGGGTATATTTGAGTAAAATGAAATTTCTAGATATAAACTTTAATAAAATTCAGTGAAAAATTATTCAATAAAAATTCTGCAAAATCCAAAATCTATTGGTCTTTTTTGATTATGTTTAAGTAATAAATTTTTAATGATATTTTATTTTTTTATAATATAAGCATGTTATTTATATGGATATGATCATGACCATCATTTACATGTTTGTGGTTTTGATTTTAAATTGATCATAAAAAAACAAGATTGATTTGAATTTTTTGAAATTAATTTATTATTTTTTAATTTCAGGAGATAAAATGAAAAATAGAAAATTCAATTTTAAAGTTTAGAGGAAATAACATAATGAAATTATTCAGAAAATATTTAATTATTTTTTTTATAAGTTATTTATCTGTAAATTATGCATTTTCAACAAATGTAACAAGTGAATTAAATTACTATAAAAAAATAAACTTACCTTATTCCTCTAATGAATTAAAAAAATACTATTATTGGGGAGAATATGGGTTGTATTTGTCTCCTGATATGCCGTTTCCTCTCAGGTTCACTAATAAAGAATTTTCATATAAACCTAAATTATTTGATTATCTCGCTAAAACGACATTTTATTTTCCTCATTGTTATTTTTATTATAAAAATATTTTATATAAAGGCGTTATACAGATGGCGACAGGTGAAAATGATGGTAAAGTTTTTACTTTTCAATTATATAGTTATGATAATCAAGGGGAGGTTATTGATGCAATATTACTTTATAAAGTTGAGGGTGGTGAAATATCATACTGGAATAACTTTATTATAAATCCAAATGGAAAAATTTTGATAACTCAATATCAGCAAGAAAACCTTTTTGAGGACGATGAGGAGCCAAAAAATAATCAAATCGATACCAAAACTGTAGAATTTCAAATGACTCCTTCTGGTATTTTTAATTCAATAAAGGAGTAGTTTATGAAAAAATCAATATATATAGCGGTGATAATGAATTTGCTTATTTTTAATAGCTATGCTGAGCAATTTAATGTGGCGGATGATTATAAAGGTAAATCTAATATTCCTTCAATGGATATAATTCAATTAGAAAAAGATTGCCGTAAAACAATTGATTTTTGGCAGATGACAAATTCTGAACGAGAAAGGATAAGAGAAAATTGTCCAATTAATCAAATTGCTTTCTATTTTGAAAATTTATATGAAACAATTAACAATAAAAAAAATATTTATAGTTCTGAGAAACTAGATCTTATTATTGAGAAAACTACCTCTGCCAAAATAATTAACAATATAAAATACCCCATTAAAGCGCTCAATTTATCCATTTTTAATAAAACAAATTTTATAGATAAAATTACTTTAGCGAAGAGTTATTATGATGTGGAAGGTTATTATTGGTTAATCAATCAATATTATTATATTAGTGATAGCGGGGATATTTATACATTATCAGTCAAGGATATAGATGGTAATGTGGAGCCTATATTTTGGAAACACTATCAAATAGACAAAGAAAATTTTCATTTTAATCTTATAGACCTGTTGATCGATGAAAGATATAAATATGAAATCATTTATCCAGATCATTTTAGAATTCTTGAGGGCTCATTAGAAGAATCAAATTATGAAATTGATAAATTAAAAACATGCTATCAAAAAGAATATTCGACAAGTTGTAGTATTGATTCGTATCGTTTTTACCATAATCTTTTGTCTCAAAAAATTGAGACGTTAAAAGAAAAAAATATAAACAATAAACAATCAATAGAAACCATCGATAAGCAAATTAATAAAATGTGTTTATCAATACCTGATCCGTATGATCATTTTGAAGCAGAGAGTTTTACCTTTAGCATTACTAAATGTTTAACTGAGCAATTGAATAAAAGGATTGAAAAAATAGATCAAATGTTAGAGGGCCGATGATCTGAGTTTTATAAATACATGTAGTTAATAATTAGTTGCAAGATTTAAATAAAAAAATTATTAATGATTTGTGTACTAAAAAAATTAACTGAAATGAATTATGGATTTTTACAATTGAATTCTTTTTTATTTTAACAATAGATCATGTTTATATTTGTAAAGAAGATAAGTTGTTTAACAATTATGCTTGAAATCACTATTGGCATGGACTAAACCATTAAAAATTACTAACAAATGCATTATTTTACGTAATATGAAATGATGTAACTGAACTCAATTAGTTAACTCAACTAAAAAATAAAAGAAAGAGATATAGTTCAGATTATCTGTCTATTATTAAATAATTTATATCATTAAGGTTTTATTAACTTTATAATTAATAAAGTATATCTATTTTAGGATTAAGCAAATGAAATTTTTCAAAATGGAAATAATAAAATTTATTAATAATAAATTATTTGTTGGATTATGTTTATTGATTATACTCACACCAACTGCGTTTTCTAAGCCCGTAAGCTATTCATTACCATTTGGATGGTCAAAAATAAAAGATATGTCTGATATTAAAACTATAAATCAAAAATGTTATTTTGATTATTCGCTTGATTATACAGATTTAGATATTGAAAATTCTACAAAAAACTGTCCTTTAACATCTTCTGATTCTACTTCTGACTCAGATACACCTGAAAATATAGAAAAAGAAGACTCTGTGTCAGAGAAAAAAATATATCTTTATCAATCAGATCAATTTTCTCTTTTTCTAGAAGAATTTTCCCTTAATTTAAAAGGAGAACCTATTTCAGATCCTACTAGTTATGATGCTTATAATAAAATTTCAGGATATATTTTATTTCTGGAGAAAGACAATCAAATCGTTGATCATTTAACTGTTAGCTCGTTCGAAATAGGCGATAGTGGTTTTACATATGAACTGGATTTCTATATTGATAAAAAATTTAATATTTGGCTTTTAACTCATGGTGTTAGCGATTTGGGTGAGGGGATAGGTTTATGGGGGCATTATAAAATAAATCTCCAAAAAATCAAATTTGAAGCAATAAAGATTAAAACAGAAGTTGAACAAATAAATTTTCCCGATAAGTTGATTGTATTACCCAATCGATATTTTGATAAAAACTCAGTTCAACCCTGTTCAGAAGGATATGATTGTAACGATCAATATTCTTATATCTATTACCTTAATGAAGTAAAAAAGAGCACAGCATTACTTGTCAAAAAATCCAAAGCCCCGAAAAACACTTTCACATTATTTAAGAAAAAGTTAGATCAAACATGTATAACAATGCCTAGATTTGATTATAAGAAAGAATACGAACTTTCATATTTTAATGATCTTTATTCATGTGAGATAAACGGGCTTAAACAAGAACTGATTCGTATTGAAAAAGAATTAGGTAAATAAAAAAATATATACATATTCACAATAATAACAATAAATTATTTATTATTATTAAATAATTTGATTGCGAAATATATTTAAATATTGAAAAAACATCAGAATTTGGGTAGGAAGATATTTATCGAGTTTTTCCTAACCCAAAAGAGATGCGTATCTCATAAAATTAGAATATTCCCGATAAGTTAAAAAATATGATTGAAAAGACTTACTCATTATCAAGTAAGTATGATTTAAAAACAATTGATGATTTTTATAGGAATTAAAAATGTTAAAAATATTAAATAAATTGGTTTTAATATTTTTGTGTTTCTCATTAGGGGTGAATGCTGATGATCAAAAAACTAGTTATAATATACTTAATAATTCAAATTTAGTTCAATGGCAATTAGTTTTGATTGATTATTCATCTGATTCCTCACCTGATTTTGAACATAGAGACATTCTTTATAAAAGTTTAAATAATGTAGTAATTAAAAGTAATTATCATAGTACTTCATTTAATAATGATTCTTTTGATATCAAGGAAATAATGGATGAATTACCTCAAGATATTCATAATTTATTACTAAAAGAATTAAAACACTTTAACTTAAATAGTTTTCAACAAGATAAGAAATGTTTTTCTTTTATAAAATCACCAACACAATACGATTTAAATCAATATTTAGTTTTTATTTCAGATTACCTTTTTTTATTTTCCAATGATGGTTTTGTTTTAACGTTCAAAAATGAGGAAAAAATTCGTAACTATTTAGCCAGTCAATACGATAAATTAAAAAGCGTTAAACTACCACTCACTAATCGCTTTTGGCCGCTTGAATCCAAAGATGAGTTTTCTCCTTTTTCTGATGAATTAGTTTATTTTTTTAAGGGAAGCATTGATGATTCTGATGCTCAAAGTTTAAAATTACAGAAATATAACGATATAAATTTACTATTGTTATCTTCATATACTATTGCTGGCGCTCCTCAATTATCAATAGTGAGTCTTGATAACAGTTTTAAATTCATTGATAGATTAGAGTTAAGCCAAGAATACGAATTAGAAGATGGTGTCTCATGGATTAAATATAATATTGATAAAAACTATTTCATTACACTTAATGAGGTTGAATATAGGCACAATAAATCACCCAAATCAGTAAGTAAAACTTTCTATAAAATTAGTGATAAAGGAAAGTTCATTAAAGTAAATAAATAGTTAAGTAATAATGAATGATAGAATTAGTTTAGATTTTATTCTAAATATCAATAGTATTTATTAATTTTATTAATTTTATTAATTTTTCTGATTATATGGTTGCTTTTTAACATATATTTTATATCACCAAAAAGTATGATCCTCGCCAAACAAGTAGAAAGATGTCACTTTATGATATAACTAAATAATTAGAGAAAACACATCACGATTAAAAAGTTTAGCACTGATTTTAAACGTTTATTGTTGCAATGCGGATTAAGGTAAAGTATAAGTCGAAAAAGAAATTGTTGGGAAAACATCGTAGTAGAAAGTTTTTCATTTGCTGAGATCCATTTTTTCATGATAGTAACTACAAAATAACGGTATTAGCTAATAAATTACTATTTGAATATATTGAAATCTATTATCATTCCATTAGTTGTTATTTAGCCAATGGCTGGATATAGCCGCAGCAATAAAAAAATAGTCGTACCTAAACAACAAGATAGAGGTAAGCACTGTCTAATAGCTTGTTGTAACCACCATTTGCAATTATTCTTTATATGCAGTAGGCTTTTAATAACGAAATGGTATAGACTCCTGAATATTTTTTACGGAATAAATTATAACATACTAATATAATTATATTTTTATATTTATTTAAATCTAATCATTCAAAATTATCTAAATTCTATTCATTATCTTAGTAATACTTTTAAAAAGTATTTTTTACCGTTGTGCTGTCAGTTATTTTGTCAAAAAGTTTCAGGTTATGGGTATGTTTGAGTAAAATGAAATTTGTAGATATAAAATCTTAAATAATCCTCAATACAAAATCCAAGATCTGTTAATCCTTTTTTGATCATGTTTAGACCAAATTTTAATTATATTTTGTTGGCAAAATTGAATATCGGCAGTTAACTCAAAATCACAAGATTGCGTGATTTATTGCAGTGAAAGTTAGCAAATCTATCTAAAAATAACTTGGTAACTGCTATTTATGAAAAAAGATAATAGGGGATAAGTATGTTTTATAAATGACGGTTTATTGGCTAAGAGAATTGTTTTATAAATTTAGTCATCTTAAAAATCAGGGTAAATTTTTGATATTTTTTGTTATGTGATTACAACGTATCAGCTTAAATACACTTTTTTATTAGGCAAAATGTTTTAAGCTAACCTGATTATCATTACGATTGTCTTGTTTATCGATAACGATAATATTTTTTATCAACATTTTTGGATTCATCTGTTCATTTTGTCTTTTATTTTCTCCTTTTTCTTTAATAGCACAATATGTATCTATTTTATTTATTTTAGCGGTTATAAAATAATCAATTGCAATTTTGGGTGATCTTCTAATTTTTTATATAGGAAAAAAGACTATGAACAGCAACGAAACAACGGCGTTTATTGAAAAACTACAATCCATTGTGGGCAAGAAACATACATTAACCGATCCTGCACGTACCTTATTTTACCGTCAAGGTGCTCGTTTTGGTAAAGGCGATGCGTTGGCGGTGGTTTTGCCCGGTACGCTTGTTGAGCAGTGGCATGTATTAAAAGCGTGTGTGGAAGCTGATGTCATAGTGATCACTCAATCTGCAAATACTGGATTAACAGGGGGATCAACACCAGACGGTAATGATTATGATCGCCCAATTGTAATTGTTAGTACTCGTCGTTTGGATGGCATTAATGTTATCGAAAATGGCGAGCAGGTGGTTTGTTTACCTGGTAGTACGTTGTTTCGTTTAGAAAAAGAGTTGAAAAAATATAAGCGTGGTCCGCATTCGGTCATTGGTTCCTCTTGTATTGGGGCGTCGGTGATGGGGGGAGTATGCAATAACTCAGGAGGCGCACTGATTCAGCACGGGCCTGCTTATACACAAATGGCGGTATTTGCTCAGCTTGATGCACAAGGTAAGTTGCAATTGGTAAATCATTTAGGAATTGAATTAGGTAATGATCCCGATACCATTTTGCAAAATCTTCAAAATCATAATTATTCCGATAAAGATATTCAGCGAGATGCTGGTTTGGGGCATGATCATGATTATTGCGATCATGTGCGTCAAATCGATGCTGATACACCAGCAAGGTATAACGCTGATCCGGCTCGTCACTATGAAGCATCAGGCAGCGCTGGGCGGTTGATGGTATTTGCTGTTCGGTTAGATACGTTTCCTTTAGAAGAAAATACGGCGGTATTTTATATAGGAACGAATAATACCAATGAATTGGATGATATTCGCCGTCATATTTTAGGACAATTTAAAAATTTGCCCGTATCGGGAGAGTATATTCATCGAGATGCCTTTGATATAGCGGCAGTATATGGTAAACATCTGTTTTTGGCGATTCAAAAGCTGGGCACTGATACCATACCAAAGATGTATGCATTAAAGAATTTTGTCGATCGAATAATGAGTAAAATTCCTTGTTTTTCTGGTAGCTTTTCCGATAAATTCGCAGTAACGGTATGTAAATTATGGCCAAATCATTTGCCAAAATCTCTGCGTGATTATCGTGATCGTTATGCGCATCACTTGATTTTAAAAATGTCAGATGAAGGTATTGCCGAAGCTGAAGCATTTTTGAAATCTTACTTTGATAATAGTTCAACCGCTGAAAAACGTGATGGCAGTTATTTCCGTTGTAATAATAAAGAAGCGGAGGCTGCAATGTTGCACCGTTTTGCCGTTGCTGGCGCAGCTACAGTGTATCGTAATGTACATACCAAAACGGTTGAGGATTTAGTGGCGTTGGATATTGCTTTACGACGCAATGATAAAGATTGGTTCGAAACGTTACCTGAAAGTATTAGTCAGCATTTCATCTATAAATTGTATTATGGCCATTTTTTCTGTTCTGTATTCCATCAAGATTATATTGCTAAAAAAGGTACTGATTGCAATAAAGTGGAAGAGGAGATGTTAGCTATACTTGATCAGCGTGGAGCACAATATCCAGCAGAGCATAATGTTGGGCATTTGTATCATGCTAATGAGGATTTGAAAAAATTCTATCATGCGCTAGATCCAACTAATAGCTTTAATCCAGGAATAGGTAAAACATCTAAGAAGAAATATTGGCAGTGATAATCGGGCAGATTTTATCTGCCTTAACATTCCCATTATTGGGAAATACTATAGTGATAACGAGTCTAATAAAAATGTTACCCAATGTTTAGCATTGGGTATGTATCATTTATTAATTCAATATAGTTTTAAAGCATTTTCTTTAATTGATATAACACTTCAAGCGCTTGTTTTGGTGATAAAGCATCAGGATCAATCTGTTTGAGAGTCTCTTCAACTTCTGATGGTTCGCTTATGGTCTCAAAGCTCAGTTGTGATTGGTCAACGTGACTATTTGCTGCTTGTTTTGAAATGATTTCAAGCTCTTTTAGCTTTTGTTTGGCACGTTTTAATACCTGTTTGGGTACACCTGCTAATCCTGCCACCGCAATACCAAAACTTTTACTGGCAGCGCCTTCAGATGCTTCGTGGATAAAGGCCACCGTGTTGTCATGTTCTATGGCATCAAAATGAATGTTATAAACACCTTGCATATGCTCAGGTAATTGCGTTAATTCAAAATAATGGGTAGCAAAGAGCGTCATCGCTTTGATTTGGTTTGCTAAGTTTTCAGCGCATGCCCAAGCTAAAGATAGCCCGTCATAAGTTGAAGTACCGCGTCCAATTTCGTCCATTAGCACTAGACTTTGTTCAGTGGCATTATGCATAATATTAGCCGTTTCAGTCATTTCGACCATGAAAGTTGAACGGCCTGATGCTAAATCATCCGATGCACCGATTCGAGTAAATATGCGATCAACCGGTCCAATGGTTGCTTGCGATGCAGGTACAAAACTACCAATATAGGTGAGTAAAACAATTAAGGCTGCTTGGCGCATATAAGTACTTTTCCCCCCCATATTTGGCCCAGTAATAATTAACAACCGTCTGTCAGGCGATAATTGCAGGGAATTGGCGATAAATGGGGTTTGTAATACTTGTTCAATCACCACGTGTCGACCATCTTTTATATTAATTCCCGCTTTATCTGCAAGCATTGGTTGCTGATAGTTTAATGTTAACGCCCGTTCAGCAAGATTAGTGAGTACATCAAGTTCAGCGATAGCATCGGCACTCAGTTGCATATCGGCAAGCTGTGGCATAAGTAAATCAAATAATTCATCATACAACTGTTTTTCAAGTGCTAAAGCACGACCTTTTGAGGTGAGGACTTTATCTTCATACTCTTTAAGCTCTGGAATGATGTAGCGCTCAACATTTTTAAGCGTTTGGCGTCGTGTGTAGTGAATAGGCGCTAAATGGCTTTGTCCTCGACTAATTTGAATATAGTAACCATGTACAGCATTAAACCCTACTTTGAGTGTGTCTATACCTAAGGTTTCACGTTCTCTTATTTCTAATTGTTCTAGATAATTTGTGGCACCATCTGCAAGATTACGCAGTTCGTCAAGTTCGGCATTGTAACCAGCGGCAATAACACCACCATCACGAATTATTACCGGAGGCGCTTCAACAATTGCTCGCGTTAAAATATCTGCAATGTGATCAAATTGGTTGATTTTAGCTCGCAAGCCAACTAAAGCTGGCGCACTCAGTTGGTTTAGTAATTGCTGCATTTGAGGCAGTAAGTTATATGCATCACGCAAACGGGCAAAATCACGTGGGCGAGCGGTACGCAATGCCAGCCTAGCTAAAATTCGTTCAAGATCGCCAATCAGTTTTAATAATGGTTGAATATCATCAATATGATTTTGTAACTCACTGATTGCCTGCTGACGGTTTTGTAATAAGGTTATGTTACGAATAGGGGCATGGAGCCAGCGTTTCAGCATACGGCTACCCATTGGGGTTTGGGTTTTATCTAAAATTTCAGCAACCGTATTTTGTGTACCTCCAGATAAATTTTCGGTGATTTCAAGGTTGCGCCGCGTTGCCGCATCAAGTACCACAAAATCGAAAGCTGATTGTTTGATGATTGAACGAATATGCGGTAGGGCGGTGCGCTGTGTATCTTTCACATATTGCAGTAAACAGCCAGCTGCGCTAAGTGCATAACTGCAATCTTCCACCCCAAATCCGACTAAATCATTAGTACCAAATTGTAAATTAAGCTGCTGTTTGGCGGTTTCAAGATCAAAATCCCAAATTGGGCGACGTCTTAAACCGTTGCGTTGTTCAATCAAAGTCATTGATTGAAAATCTTCCGGATAAAGCAGTTCGACCGGATTGGTGCGCTGCAATTCAGCCTGCATTGACTCGTAACTTTCCGTTTCAAAAATAAAAAATCGTCCAGAACTAATATCGAGTGTGGCATAACCATAATGGTTTTTTGATTGCCAAATTGATGCTAATAAATTATCTTTCCGATCTTCTAATAATAATTCATCACTGACGGTACCGGGTGTGACAATACGGACAATTTTTCGCTCGACGGGGCCTTTAGTTGTCGCAGGATCGCCGATTTGTTCACATATCGCAACCGATTCACCAAGGGAAATTAATTTAGCTAAATAGCTTTCAACCGCATGATAAGGCACGCCAGCCATAGGAATCGGTTCACCATTAGAAGCACCACGTTTAGTTAACGAAATATCTAAAAGCTGTGAGGCTCGCTTGGCATCATCATAAAACATCTCATAAAAATCCCCCATACGATAAAACAATAAGATATCGGGATTTTCAGCTTTTAACTTTAGATACTGTCGCATCATTGGAGTGTGGTTGTCAAAATTGTCTTCGTTTATCATGGCGGTATTTCTTTTTTATTTAAAGTTCAGGCGATTACTGTATTACACTATCTAACTTTCAACAAAATCTAAGATTTTGCTATTTTATGGTCGGTGACGGCAATAACGTTTAATTTGTGATATACCAAAAGGTATAATCAATAAAGTTTATGCAATTTAATTGTATATTAAATCATAGATAATAAGCGGTTATTATAACCTATTATTTAGATGGTTTGTATAAATTCAAAATAGGTGGTAATAAGTTGATATTCTTGGTTGCCTTGTGCTTGCAATAGTCAGTTATATTACCGAAAGTTATATTACAAAAGTTATAGTGACTAGGTCATTTTTTATCAGTTTAAAACTTCTGTTTTAGCAATTGTACTCAACAATCTTAATTTGAACTTTTTAAGTTGCATAATCAAATCGACATAAGGGTTTATCTGCTGATATAAAAAAACAAGCGTCAATGTAGGTCGTTATGTTGTATAAACGTCAATACGAATTGCGCATTGTGAGATTTAAACTTTGAAAGTATTTTGAAAATCCTTACACATAATCTTACCTTATTTATTTCAAATTTATCTTTACCATTGAAAGTGAAAGATTAATCATTTAAACATAATTTTAAGCAATAATAATTACATAGATTAATAAAGTGCATAATTTATGCAATATAGATAAACGATGATCATGTAATTAAGTCAGCTGTTACTATGGTTTTAATTTTAGGTACTATTTTTTACTTATTTATTTTGTTAGGTCGAATGTTTTGAATAAGTAAATGATTTTATTGCTAATCATCTTATTTAAGTAATTTTCCGTTAAAACTATTTAATGAATTCATGTCTAAATTGATCGAATGATCTTGAATAAACCGTTAAAATTTGATAGCTTACAGCAAAGATTTTTTACATTTAAAAACACAAAAAAGAAGGTAATTGTTATGACAATCAAAGTAGGTATTAATGGTTTCGGCCGTATTGGTCGTATTGTTTTCCGTGCTGCTCAAAAACGTTCAGACATCGAAATCGTTGCTATCAATGATTTATTAGATGTTGAATATATGGCTTATATGCTTAAATATGACTCAACTCACGGTCGTTTCGACGGTACTGTTGAAGTTAAAGATGGCAAATTAGTCGTTAACGGTAAAACTATCCGCGTTACTGCTGAAAGAGATCCTGCAAACTTAAAATGGAACGAAGTAGGTGTTGATGTTGTTGCTGAAGCAACAGGTCTTTTCTTAGATGATGCAACTGCTCGTAAACACATCCAAGCTGGTGCTAAGAAAGTTGTTTTAACTGGTCCTTCTAAAGATAGCACTCCTATGTTCGTAATGGGTGTTAATGATAAAGACTACGCTGGTCAAGATATCGTTTCTAACGCTTCATGTACTACTAACTGTTTAGCGCCTTTAGCTAAAGTTATCAATGATAACTTTGGTATCGTTGAAGGTTTAATGACTACTGTTCACGCTACAACAGCTACTCAAAAAACTGTTGATGGTCCATCTCACAAAGATTGGCGTGGTGGTCGTGGTGCTGCTCAAAACATCATCCCATCTTCAACTGGTGCTGCTAAAGCTGTAGGTAAAGTTATCCCTGAATTAAACGGTAAATTAACTGGTATGGCTTTCCGTGTTCCTACTCCAGACGTTTCTGTAGTGGATTTAACTGCGCGTTTAGCTAAACCAGCTAAATACGAAGATATCTGTAAAGCTATCAAAGCAGCTTCTGAAGGCCCAATGAAAGGTGTTCTTGGTTATACTGAAGATGCAGTTGTTTCAACTGACTTCTTAGGTGAAGTTTGTACTTCTGTATTTGATGCGAAAGCAGGTATCCAAATCAGCGATACTTTCGTGAAACTTGTTGCTTGGTATGACAACGAAGTAGGTTATTCTAACAAAGTATTAGATTTAATCGCTGTAGTTTCTAAATAATAGAAGCAATTCTTACTTATTTCAATAAGCGGCCTTTGGGTCGCTTTTTTATTGCAAGATTGTTATCAATTTATAAATGCACAATTTAAAAATGCAATAAAAAGCCCATTTGGTTAAATGGGCTTTTGCATTCAAACTAATAAAGAAATTAGTTGGTTAAATAACAACAACTTCAGCTGCTGCTGGTCCACGAGGGCTATCTTGGATAGCAAATTCGACTTGTTGACCTTCAGCTAAAGTTTTAAATCCGTCGCCGGAAATAGCTGAGAAGTGAACAAATACGTCCTTACTTCCATCGGTAGGGGTTATAAAACCGAAACCTTTACTCTCGTTAAACCATTTTACTTGGCCAGTTTTCTTATTCATTTACTAGACATCCTAACAATAATTAATAATTTGCCTTTAAGGCACGAATAGACCTTCACTTAGTATTATTAATTCAACTCAAAACTAAAAATATGATTAACGTTACATAAAAAAAGTTAATCGTTTTCATAATAAAATACTGCGTTATAAGTCTGCTACTATTACCGCATAAATTATAATCGAAAGCAAGGTTTTAATGACAATTTTTTCATCTTAGAGTGCCGTTTTATATAAATTTTTGTTTAAAATAAATTTAATTTGATATAAAACAATTAAAACATGACAAAAAAATTATGTATATTTCGAAAGTCAAAGTTTACTCAAAAAAAAAGAGTCACTAAACATTTTTTAGCGACTCTTTTTTTAACGTTTACTTAATATAAGTTTTGTAAATTTTTTAGTTAAGTCTATTTTTTGTTAGCTCTTTCGAAAGATTCGATAATTTCTTTACGAGCTGCATCTGCGTTTTCCCATCCATCAACTTTAACCCATTTACCTTTTTCGAGTGCTTTGTATTGTTCGAAAAAGTGTTTGATTTGGGATTTTAGTAATTCTGGTAAATCCTCAACATCTTTAATATGGTCATATTCTTTTGAAAGTTTAGTATGTGGTACTGCAACTAATTTAGCATCTTCACCCGCTTCGTCGGTCATTTTTAATACGCCAACTGGGCGACAACGAATAACTGAACCTGGTTGTAATGGGTATGGAGTTGGGACTAATACATCAACAGGATCACCATCAAGGGATAATGTGTTATTGATATAGCCATAGTTACAAGGATAAAACATAGCTGTTGCCATAAAGCGGTCAACAAATACTGCGCCAGTATCTTTATCTACTTCATATTTGATTGGATCTGCATTGGCAGGAATTTCAATCACAACATAAATATCATCGGGTAATTCTTTACCAGCTGGTACATTTAAAAGTCCCATTTTTGTATCCTCTATCTAGATTAATAATAGTTTAGTTCATCAGTAATGAGCGTACATTATAAAACTTATTCTGTATCGCTCAATTCTTTTAAATATTGAAAAATTTGTCTTGCTGTTTTAGGTGGCTTATTGGATTGCAACTCTTTTTTGGCTAAACGAGCTAAAGTACGCAGTTGTTGCCTGTCAGCATTTGGGTATAAACCAATAATGGTTTCTGCATCACCCGTTTCAATAAGTTCATCGCGCAATTTTTCTAATTTATGAAATATTGCTACTTGTTGATTATGGCGATTTTTAAGTTTGTTTAGAGCAAGGGTTATCGGTTCGATATCACGACTACGAAGCAACTTGCCAATATATTGAATTTGTCTTCTATAACCTTCTTTTTTGATTTTTTGCGCTAATTCGATAGCGTAAAGTAAATCTTCATCAAGAGGAATTTTAACAATTTCATTTTTGCTTAGATTAACTAGCTCAATTCCGAGTTTTTTAAGTTCTTCAGCATCTCTTTTGATTTCGCTCTTACTGACGTAAATGATCTCATCTTCGATCTCGTCGACAGCTAAATTTGGCTCTTTGATTGTCTCTTGATTTTGATTCATATGATTTCTTTTGTTAACTAAAATGCAATTCTGGCTTATTATAACGTATCACTAGCAGAATTGTAGAAAATAATAAAATGAGTATAGAACAAATCAAGAAAGACGCTTTAACCCAAAAAGAAAATTTATCCGCTATCGTCGCTCATGCTATTGAGCAAGCTAAACCAAGAGTTGATTCGGTTGAAGTTTCAATTAATCAATCCACGGGTATAAGTATCAGCACTCGTATGGGTGAAACTGAAAACGTAGAGTTTAATAGCGATGGTGCATTAGGCATTACGGTTTATCAAAACCAACGTAAGGGGAGCGCATCAACGAATGATTTATCCCCACAGGCGATTGCCCAAACCATTGATATGGCCATCAACATTATGCAATATACTTCACCCGATCCTTATTCTGGTTTAGGTGATGTGGATTTGATGGCATTTGATGCACCTGATTTAGATCTGTTCTATCCAAGTGATTTGAATGTCGATAAAGCCATCGAGCAAGCCAGACGAGCAGAAGAAGCTGCTTTAGCTTATCCCGAGATAATTAATAGTGATGGCAGTTATTTTGGAAGCCGTTATGGTATTTATATGTATGGGAATAGCTTGGGTATGTTGAATGGTTACTGTGCAAGTTCTCATTCACTATCTTGTTCAGTTATCGCAAAACAAGATGAGCAAATGGAGCGCAATTATGCTTTCACTTCATCACGGGACATTGGCGATCTAAAATCACCCCTATGGGTCGGTCAACAAGCTGCCGAAAAAACGATTGCCCATTTAGGGGCGAGACAAATTGAGACCATGCAAGTACCTGTTTTGTTTAGTGCGGATGTAGCAGTCGGATTAATTAGACATTTAGTGAGTGCGATAAGTGGTGGTGCAATTTATCGTAAATCTTCGTTTTTGTTAGATAGTGTGGGTAAAACAATATTCCCATCTTGGTTAACTATTCTGGAAGATCCCTTCATTTTAAAAGGAATTGGTTCTTCACCATTTGATAGTGAAGGAACAAAAACCGTTAAACGTAATATTATTGAGCAGGGTATTTTACAAACTTATTTATTGAGTAATTACTCAGCCAGAAAATTAGGTCTAAAATCAACAGGACATGCTGGGGGTATACATAATTGGTTAGTCTCATCAAGTCAAACAGATGCAGACTTTAATGCAATGTTAGCCAAATTAGATAAAGGTGTGGTTGTAACCTCTTTAATGGGGGATGGTGTTAATAATGTCACGGGAGATTATTCACGTGGAGCAACTGGATTTTGGGTGGAAAATGGTCAAATCCAGTATCCAATCAATGAATTTACGGTTGCTGGTAATCTCAAAGATATGTATCAAAATATCGTGGCGATAGGGAATGATCTTGAAACAAGAAGTAATATTCAATGCGGATCAATTTTAATTGAAAACATAAGTATAGCTGGAAGATAATAAAACATGCAAAAAGTGGAAAACAAAGGGATATTACAAAAAATAGCATTGTGGATGCCAGGATTAATCAGTTTATTGCATTATAGACGGGAATATTTTAATTCTGATATAAAAGCAGGTTTATCGGTCGCAGCTGTTTCGTTACCGGTATCGATTGCCTATGCTGAACTAACAGGTGTAGGTGCTATAGCTGGATTATATTCAACCATTTTACCCCTTATTGTTTATGCACTTTTTGGCTCTTCCAAACAACTTATTGTTGGTCCAGATACCGCAACCTGTGCGGTAGTTGCAGCCGTTGTTTTTCCTTTGGCGGCAAATGATCCCATCTTACGTTGGCAATTGGTTATATTGTTAACCATTATGATTGGAATATGGTGTATTATTGCCGGTAAGCTGCATTTAGGTGCGCTAGCTGATTTGCTCAGTCAACCGATTCTAATTGGCCTACTTAACGGGATTTCAATCACCATTATCATTGATCAGTTGGCTAAAACACTAGGTTTTTCCTATGACTTTTCATACTTAATTGAACGAGTCGTGTATTTACCTTTTAAAATCTCTGAAATCCATATCTTAACCGCATTGGTTTCATTTTTTACTTTACTCATACTCGTTGCTTTGAAAAGATTAAGACCTCGCTATCCAGCTCCGCTTTTTGCTGTAGTGATAATGACCTTTTTTTCATGGTTATTTAATTTTGAATCGCACAGTATACGTATCATTGGTCAAGTTAGTAGTGAATTTATACCAGCTGAATCCTGGATTGGCTTTGATAAATCAAAAATGCGAGATTTAGTGGTTCCATCATTGAATATAGCGGTTATCTGTTTTGTTAGTATGATGATAACGGTTCGTAGCTTTGCTTCTAAGAATAATTATGAAACAAACGCAGATGTAGAATTTAGAGCCTTAGGTATGGCTAATATCGTAGCAGGATTATCACAAGGATTTGTGGTCAGTGGCACTTCATCGCGTACTGCGGTCAATGATGCCAATGGTGGTAAAACTCAGCTCGTTTCAATTATTGCTGCGATATTAATTGGTTTAGTGGTTCTGTTTTTCCTATCGCCTTTACAATACATTCCCACTTGTGTATTGGGGGTGATTTTAATTTACTCTTCACTTTCCCTTATTAATTTCCAAACTATATTTCGTTTTTTCAAGTTTGATCGTGATGCGTTTTACTTAAGTTTAATCACGTTTATCTCGGTATTATTGATTGGCATTATCCCGGGTATGGCGCTTGCGGTTTTGCTAGGACTCTTTCTGTTTTTACGCCGTGTTTTCCGACCGAAAGATCAACTTTTAGGGATGGATGATAGTGGTCGTATTCACTCTTTAGGTAAAGAGGTTAAACCACTAAAAAGTACAATTATTTATCGATTTAATTCTCCACTGACTTATTTCAATATTGCATATTTCAAGCGAAAAATTATAAGTTATATTGACGAATCAGAAGAGCCAATAAATTACGTGATTGTCGATGCGATTCCTTGTTTTACTTACAAAGATGTCAGCGTTTTACTCGGTGTTGAAGAATTAGTTAAATCTTTAAAAGTACGAAATGTTATTTTGATCCTATCTGGTCGGCGAAAAACACTCAAAAATTGGTTTAAACAGATGAATATACAGCTTGATGAAGAGTATATTGAATTTGCTTATGATCTCTATTTTTCAGTCAGGTTAGTGCAAAGTAAAGAGCATATAAACAATGACGAAGACGATGTGAATAGCATAGAACATATAGACAATAATGATGATGATGAAGATGTAAATAGCAAAGATATTGATAATTGATCATTACGTGGTTTATGGGGTATTTTATGAATAAAAAAATAATTAAGATCGAAATGCTCAGTACTGGTGATGAGGTTTTATATGGGCAAATAATTGATACCAACGCGGCTTGGTTGTCTGAATTGCTTTTTCAGGAAGGCATCTTAATGACTTCCAGACACACGGTTGGCGATGATTTAACTCAACTTATTTGCACACTTAAACAACATAGTTTAGATAATGATATTATTATTGTAAACGGTGGTTTAGGACCAACAAGTGATGATTTAAGTGCACAGGCAGCAGCTTTAGCCAATCACGAATCCCTTATATTGCATCAAGAGTGGGTGGATAAAATTGAGCAATATTTTTCAAGCCGTGGTAAAACGATGTCGCCAAGTAATATAAAGCAGGCGATGTTACCCCAAAGTGCTACTTTAATTGATAATCCTATGGGAACAGCATGTGGCTTTAAAATGCAGATTAATCAGTGCCTTTTATATTTTACTCCTGGTGTCCCGAGCGAATTCAAAGAAATGGTTAAAACCTCAATTTTGCCTGAAATTAAATTAAGCTTTCCAACATTAGAAAAGAAGTTATGTTATCGACTGATGACCATGGGACAAACAGAAAGTGATTTAGCAACGAAAATTGATAACAAACTAAATATACCAACTGATATTGTGGTTGGATATCGAGCTGCAATGCCAATGATTGAACTGAAATTAGCGGGGCCAGAGCAACAAAGAAATAAGATGGATGAGTTATGGCAACAAATTAAATCAATTGTGGCTAACAATTTCCTGTATGAAGGTGTTTTAACTCAACATGGCGATCTTGGCTTAGCAATGCTTGTTTCCAGAATTTTACTCGAAAAAAATCAAACCATCGCAGTTATTGAACAACAATCAGCAGGCGTTATTGCTCAGCAATTATTTGAGTGTGAAGCACCTCTGGTTAAATCGGAAATCGTTCCATTGTTTCCTAAGGATTCTAAAGACTATTTTTTAGATACATTAACTAAAAATAGGGCTGATATCGTACTTGGGCTAGTTAATTTTAGAGAAAGGAATACGGAATTTACCTTGATCATAGCTACGCCACAGCAGTTTTTAAAATTTAATTTGAGATACACAGGTCGACAACAGAATCGCCACATCACTCAAAAAATTCTTTGTGCAATTGCTTTAGATGCATTACGCCGCTATCTTGAAAACATGCCAATTATTGGAACGAATGTTTGGTTAGATTTGATTGAATAACGATTGATAGTTTTTTGTAAAAAAGTCAGCTAGTTTGGGTTTAAAAATAATATTAATATGGACAATTTGCTACAAAATTAAGTACAATAATAGATCTTTCAAATAAAGCAATTTAGTAAAACAAATTAGAGGTAAAAATGGCTCGTGTAACTGTTCAAGATGCAGTAGAAAAAATTGGTAATCGCTTTGATCTCGTTTTAGTTGCAGCAAGACGTGCTCGTCAATTACAAATTGAAAATAAATCGCCATTAATTCCAGAAGAAAACGACAAGGAAACCGTTGTTGCGTTACGTGAAATTGAAGATGGTCTTGTCAACAAACAAATTCTTGATACTGCTGATTTCCAAGCTCGTCAAGATGAAGAAGCCGAAGTTCGTTCTGCACTTCATGAATCGATTCTTCTTGATAATACTCCCTCGTACGAATAAATTCTGCTGAGAATTGCTTATGCAATATTTTGATGGTTTAAAAGAGGTTGTTACATCTTATCTTCCAGCTAAACAAGTTGAAATTATTCAAGATGCTTATCTCTTTGCTCAAAAGGCGCATGACGGGCAATTCCGATGTAGCGGTGAACCTTATATCACTCATCCAGTCGCGGTTGCGACAATTTTAGCCGATATGCGACTGGATTATGAAACAATCATCGCTGCACTCTTACATGATACTATTGAAGACACACCTGTTACCTTTCAAGATATAACGGAAAAATTTGGCAAACACGTTGCTATTTTAGTTGAAGGTGTTTCTAAATTAGATAAATTAAAATTTCGCAACAGACAAGAGGCACAAGCTGAAAATTTTCGCAAAATGGTTCTTGCCATGACCGAAGATGTGCGCGTAATTTTAATTAAACTTGCTGACCGTACCCATAATATGCGAACACTGGGCTCATTAAGACCCGATAAACGTCGTCGTATAGCAAAAGAGACATTAGAGATTTATGCCCCTTTAGCACATCGTTTAGGTATTCATCATATTAAAACTGAGCTTGAAATATTGGGCTTTACGGCGATGCATCCTAATCGCGCAAAAGTTTTAGAAAAAGTTGTTGATGTCGCTCGCGGCACCAGAAAGGAACTTATTGAGCAAATTTTGTCAGAAATTAGAGGGCGTTTAGCCGATGCTCACATTGATGCAGTCGTGGAAGGATTAGAAAAAAATATCTATGTGATTTATCAGAAAATGCAAATGCGTGAACAGCATTTTCACTCAATCATGGATATCTATATTTTTCGTGTTGTCGTTAAAGATGTGGATGCCTGCTACCGAGCTCTCGGTTTAGTACATAATCTATATAAACCACGTCTTAATCGATTTAAAGATTATATCGCCATTCCTAAAGCCAATGGTTACCAATCGTTACATTCATCGTTAATTGGTCCTCATGGTACTCCAGTAGAAGTGCAAATACGCACTGAAGATATGGATCAAATGGCTGAAATGGGTGTGGCTGCTCATTGGGTATATAATGAAAAAGATGAGATTACGCATACTACTGCCCAAATTAAGGCTCAACGCTGGATGCAAAGCTTATTAGAACTGCAACAAAGTGTTGGTAACTCCTATGAATTTATTGAAAATGTGAAATCGGATCTGTTTCCTAAAGAGATCTATGTCTTTACGCCTAAAGGTCGCATTGTTCAATTACCTGAAGGGGCAACGGCCGTTGATCTCGCTTACGCAGTCCATACTGATATTGGTCATCAATGTATTGGCGCAATTGTTGATCGCAAACCTTATCCGCTATCCCAACCATTAAGTAATGGACAAACGGTTGAAATTATCACTTCACCTGAAGCTCGACCTAATGCTCGCTGGCTCAGTTTTGTGGTGAGTTCCAAAGCCAGATCGCGTATTCGTCAAGCGTTAAAATCGTTAAAACGTGAAGATGCCATGGTGCTAGGACGTCGATTACTCAATTTAGCGCTAGTTAACACAGGTGGAATTGAAGCTCTTACTGATCAACAGATCAAGAAAATTTTGCAAATTACCAAAATACAATCCTTTGATGATGTATTGGCTGAAATTGGCTTAGGTAATATTATGAGTCACTTTATCGCCAAAGGCTTAAAGCATAATGAATTATTGCAAGATCAATCTGATCCGAGTTCAACTTTAGTGATAACGGGTAGTGAAGGTGTTTTAGTTACTTTTTCAAAATGTTGTCATCCAATACCTAATGACCCTATCATTGGTCATGTGAGTGCAGAAAAAGGTTTAACCGTACATCATGAATCTTGTCGTAATATAACCGGTTATCAAAATAATCCTGACAAGTATATTCCTCTTAAATGGGCGACAAATATTGACCAGTTCTTTGTTGCTGAAATTTGGGTAGATATTTTAAATAATCAAGGATCATTAGGTCATGTTCTTTCCATCATAAACGATGAAAAAGCTCATCTACAATGGTTAAATACGGAAGAAAAAGATCGACAAATTTATACTATCATCTTACAAATTGAAGTGAAAAACTCTCAACAACTTAATGAGTTAATGCGTAAACTGTCTTTACAACAAGATGTTGTAAGTGTGACTCGTAATATCAATTAATTATTATGGTAAACCGTTTTTTCAATCACATTCCATTAATTAACTTAAGTGGAATTGGTAGTAGTTTAGAAAAAAAATTCCATACTCTTGGTATTGATACCATTCAAGACTTATTATTTCATTTTCCCTTACGTTATGAAGATCGCTCTTCATCATGTGCCATTGGTGATGTAGCTATTGGCGAACATACCACGATTGAAGGTTGTATTATAAAAACCGAAGTGATTTTAAAACGCAAACAAATGTTAGTTTGTCATATTCAGGATGAATCAGGCATAGCGATATTGAGATTTATGAATTTCAATGCTGGCATTAAAGCAAGTTTGGCTCAAGGAAAATGGGTAAGTGCTTACGGTGAAATAAAAAGTGGAAAAAATTATCCAGAAATTATTCATCCACAATATAAAGTTAAAGCAAGTCGTGAAGATAATGCCTTAGCCGATGCGAGTCAGGAAAGATATACCCCTATATATCCGACAACCTATGGGTTAACTCAAAATGTGATTCGTAAGTTAATTCAATCTGCTTTATTACTGTTAAAACGTAATCCTCCTGCTGAGATTTTACCTCCTCAATTAGCGAGCCATTTTTTACCCGCGTTAGATTCATTAAATATCATTCATAATCCACCAATTGATACCGATATTAATCAATTAGTCACTGGTGAGCATTGTGCGATTAAACGATTTATTTTTGAAGAGTTACTTGCTTATCACTTAAGTATGTTGCTATTGAAAGTCGATAATCAAAAGCAACAAGCTTATGCCATGCATACAAGTCAGAAGTTTATAAAACCTTTTTTAGCATCATTACCTTTTAGTCCTACGAATGCTCAGCAACGTGTCGTTGGGGATATTTATAAAGACATGGCTAAACCTATTCCAATGATGCGTTTAATTCAAGGGGATGTGGGTTCAGGTAAAACTTTAGTTGCTGCATTGGCGGCATTAAATGCCATAGAAAATAATCAACAAGTTGTCTTAATGGCTCCGACCGAGATATTAGCGGAACAGCACTATAACAATTTTAAGCAATGGTTTGAACCTCTTGGCATAACTGTGGATTGGTTATCTGGGCGTTTAACTACAAAAAATAAAAAGCAGCGTTATGAAGGCGTACAAAGTGGCAATATCACTATGTTAATTGGTACGCATGCTGTTTTTGTTGATAAAGTGGAATTTGCAGCTTTAGGCTTGGTGATTATTGATGAACAGCACCGCTTTGGTGTTAATCAGCGATTAACATTGTGGGAAAAAGGTATAAAAGAAAGTATGCATCCTCATCAATTAATTATGACGGCAACACCGATCCCAAGAACGTTGGCAATGACTGTCTATGCTGATTTAGATGTTTCGGTGATTGATGAGTTACCGCCTGGCCGCACGCCTGTTACAACGGTCGTTATTCCTAATTCTCGCCGAGATGAGATTATTGAAAAAGTCAATCAAGCTTGTTTAAGTGCACGGCAAGTTTATTGGGTTTGTACCTTAGTTGAAGAGTCAGAAACACTTGATGCCCAAGCTGCCGAAATATTAGTTGAAGAATTGCGTGAGCGATTACCTAATTTATCCATAGCGTTAATACATGGCAAAATGAAATCAGATGAAAAGCAGTTGGTCATGCAAAACTTTAAAGCAGGTAACACTCAACTCTTAGTTGCAACAACGGTAATTGAAGTTGGTGTTGATGTTCCCAATGCAAGTTTGATGATTATTGAAAATGCTGAACGACTCGGGTTAGCTCAATTACACCAATTACGTGGGCGAGTCGGCCGTGGTAGTGCCGTTTCTCATTGTGTTTTAATGTACCAAGCTCCACTTAGTAAGGTCGCTCAATCCCGAATGAGAGTCATGCGTGAAAGCAATGATGGTTTTGTTATTGCCCAAAAAGATCTTGAAATTCGTGGCAGTGGTGAAATTTTAGGGACTCGTCAAATGGGTGTAGCAAACTTTAAAATCGTTGATTTAATTCGTGATCAACATCTGATTAGTGAAGTACAAAAAACATCTAACTATCTACAACAAAACTACCCACAAGTCGCCCAGCAATTAATAGCTTGTTGGCTTCCAGATCGTCAAAAATACATTAATGCTTAGTGCTAAACGATTATTTATTTTTTAAGCCTAATCAATCAGATTAAATATAACTCTAATACGACTGATCTTTTTTATAAATGATTTCTTTTTGGGAATTTCTTGGTAAAAAAGTTTCAGGTTACACCTACGTTTCAGTAAAAAATGGTTAGGATAATATGAATTGTAATGATTTAACGTTAAATCCCTGCTTATATCAGTAAAATCAGACATAGTAAAAGATCTTCTTTTTTGACTGAATAAAAGTGACTTTGTAAAAAAGTTTCAGGTAACACCTACGTTTCAGTAAAAAATGGTTAGGATAATAGTATGAGTTGTAATGCTCTAATACTATATGCCACATCTATCAGTAAAAAAAGACCAGTGTATGGATTGTTAAATAGCGTTCAAAAAAGTGATCAATATAAAATAATTGAATACGCCCATTTTTTAATTGATGTCGTTGTAGATCGGTTCATAAAAACTCATTTGATCCAAAAAAATTAAAAATTAGATTGAATGTTGCAACCTAACTCAACATAAGTAAACAAATGAATATTTTTGATATCAAAGTAATATATAACGATTTGATTATTTATGCTTTGCACGGATATGGCTATCGTGTAATATAGTCGGCATCGTACAAATGAAATAATTGTGAATGTTCTATGAAATCACCTATAAAATTACTTTCTATACTTTTAATTACATTGACATTATTGGGATGTGGACTGAAAGGACCTCTTTATATGCCTGCTGAAAACTCAACAGCATCAATGGATTCGGATTCAATTAACCAAACATCATAATGGAATAGCTTATGGATTTTCTACATTATCAAAACGGTCAATTATTTGCTAATCAAGTTGCTATATCTGATTTAGCTGAGCAGTATGGTACACCATTATATGTCTATTCATCAGATTATATCACTAAACAGTTTTTAGCTTATCAACAAGCTTTAACCGATACGAACCACTTAATCTGTTATGCAGTTAAGGCTAACAGTAATTTATCCGTATTAAAACAATTGGCAAATTTAGGCGCAGGATTTGATATTGTATCTCAGGGTGAGTTGGAACGCGTGCTAAAAGCGGGGGCAGATGCTAACAAAGTCGTCTTTTCTGGTGTGGCAAAATCAATTGTTGAAATTGAACGTGCACTGACAGTGGGTATCAAATGTTTTAATGTTGAGTCCGAACCTGAGCTTTACCGAATCAATGATATTGCTAAAAGATTAAATAAGATTGCAGCAATTTCATTAAGAATTAACCCCGATGTTGATGCCAAAACTCATCCTTATATTTCAACCGGATTACGTGAAAATAAATTTGGTATTAGCTATCAGTTAGCGTTGGATGTGTATCGTAAAGCCCAATCATTATCGAATATCAAAATAGCAGGCATTGACTGTCATATCGGTTCTCAGTTAACTGAATTATCGCCATTTTTAGATGCGGCTGATCGTATTGTGGCATTAGTTGACGAATTAAACGCTAATGACATTAATATTGAACATATTGATTTAGGTGGTGGACTTGGTGTTTGTTATAATGATGAAAAAACCATATCACCTTTACAACTTGTTACTGAGTTGAAAAAGAAATTTGCCAAATACGCTAATGTTGAGCTTCTCTTTGAGCCGGGTCGTTGTATTGTGGCCAATGCGGGACTATTAATTACAAAAGTAGAATATACTAAGCATCAAGATGGTAATCATTTTGCCATTGTGGATGCGGGTATGAACGATTTAATTAGACCAGCCCTATATGACGCTTGGATGCGAGTTTTACCAGCAAAAGAACCAAAATCATCAGATGAGACCTTGATATATAATGTCGTCGGCCCAATTTGTGAATCAAGTGATGTGTTGGCTTATCAACGTGAGCTTTCGGTTCAACAAGATGATTTGTTAGTGGTTTGTAGTGCTGGAGCTTATGGATTTAGTATGGCATCGAATTATAACAGTCACCCAAGACCTGCAGAGGTGATGCTAATTGGCGAGCAACAACATAAAATTATTCGCCAGCGAGAGTCATTTGACGATTTATGGCGAGGTGAATCTCTATAATAAATAAAATTTCTGATGATTTAGAAATTCAGTGATAGGGTTTCATTCATCAGTCATTGTGATGACCTTATTAGGTTATATAACTCAATAGATAATTATGTTTTTTTCAATAGAAGGTAGAAATAGATGAACTTTTCAAAAATGCATGGACTCGGAAATGATTTTATGGTCATTGATGCGGTAACCCAAAATGTTCATCTTTCGACTGAAATGATTAAACGTCTTGCTGATAGATATACTGGAGTTGGTTTTGATCAACTTTTGATTGTTGAGCCTCCTTATGCTCCAGATACCGATTTTCATTATCGAATTTTTAATGCTGATGGTAGTGAGGTTCAGCAGTGTGGAAATGGAGCTCGTTGTTTTGCGCGTTTTGTTCGCTTAAAAGGTTTGACTAAAAAACGGACTTTAAAAGTTAGCACGATGAAAGGTAATATTGTGTTAACTGTTAATGATGATGAGACGGTAAGAGTCAATATGGGGCAGCCTACTTTTGAGCCGAGCAAAGTACCATTTAAAGCAATCAAAGAAGAAAAAACATACATCATTCGAGCCCAAGAGCGCACAATATTATGTGGCGTTGCTTCAATGGGTAATCCGCATTGTGTTCTTCAAGTGGATAATGTCATTACCGCAGAAGTAGAAAAATTAGGACCATTATTGGAGTCGCACGAACGTTTTCCTGAACGAGCCAATATTGGTTTTATGCATATTATCGATCGTAATAATATCAATTTACGCGTATTTGAACGTGGCGTTGGTGAAACTCAAGCTTGTGGAACTGGAGCATGTGCGGCTGTCGCGGTTGGTATTAATCAAGGATTGCTTAACAGCAAAGTTAAAGTAAACCTGCCTGGGGGTAAGTTAGTCATAGAATGGCAAGGAGCAAATAAACCGCTTTACATGACAGGTCCCGCTACGCATGTTTACGATGGATTTATTGCGATTTAAATTTGGTTTGATAGTAAAGTCGATTAGTAAAATTTCATTCTTGGTTAATAAATTATTTAAAAAAAACTAACTATTATGAGTTTAAGTAATTTTTTAGCCTAGTGTGTCATATCGGTTATAACAGAGATTCAGCATGGTTGCTAAAACAACACAATCTTATAAAACAAAAAATACAAAACCAACAACTCGTAAAATGAAATTGAATGATGAGATGGTTAGTCAATATTTGAATGACAATCCAGATTTTTTTATTAGAAACGCAAGTCTTTTCGAAAATATGCGCATTCCTCACCCAATTAGAGGAGGCGTTTCACTCCCTGAATGGCAAATGGCAAGGCAGCGCAATAAAATTAGTCATCTTGAGGCTGAAATAACCTTGTTAATGGAATATGCGCGTTCTAATGAATTGTTGTTTAATCAATTTATGGATCTGCAAATTCAAATATTTAAAGCTGATGATCTTGACGAATTGGTACAAATATTAAAAAATTGGGCAAAATCGTTGGGTCTTAATGGTGCTTATTTATATCTTTTTGATGATAAATGGTTAATTAACGCTCCTTCAAAATATCAACACTATGCTTTAAATCGTTCAGGTTTTGATTTTATTCGAGTTAGGCATCTACAATACAGCAACCAATATCTAGGTCCATTAAATACTACTGAACTGGATTTTTTATTATCTGAACGTAATTATATCGGTTCTGTTGCTTTATCCTTATTAGGACAATTTGGTGATTTGGGGATCTTAATGTTTACCAGTTCTGATCCGCATCATTATCAAGAAAAACAAGGTACACTATTATTGGAAAAAGTGAGTCAACTATTACCTATATTAATTGAAAAATGGGTTATGCGAAAAAAATAAGGTAAGTTATGATTCAATCCTCTCAAAATAATCTTTGTTTACTAACCGAACCGGTTGAGCGTTTTTTAAATTATCTAAAATCGGAAAAACAGCTTAGCCTAAATACCCAAGTCAATTATCGACGTCAGCTTTATGCGCTTATCGCCATCGCAAAAGAAGTGGGTATCACCAAATGGCAAGATGTAGATTCATCAGCAGTAAGATTATTGATTAGTCATAGCAAACGAACCGGTTTACAGGCAAGAAGTTTATCTTTAAGGTTATCGGCGCTACGCAGTTTTTGTGATTGGATGATAAAAAATGAATCTATTAGTGCCAATCCCGCTCGTGGTGTTTTAAATCCTAAATTAGGGCAACATCTTCCTAAAAATATTGATATTGATGAAATTAATCAATTGCTCGATATTAATTATAATGATCCTCTTTCTGTACGCGATAGAGCAATGCTTGAACTTATGTATGGTTCAGGTCTACGATTGTCAGAATTAGTCAATCTTAATTGCCGTGAATTGAACTTGAATGAGGGCGAAGTCCGAGTGATGGGTAAGGGGAACAAAGAACGAAAATTACCACTAGGTTATGAGTCTATTAAATGGATTAATAATTGGTTATCAATGCGTAATTTATTGGATCCCAAGGATGATGCCTTATTTATCTCCAAATTAGGTAAACGCATTTCACCTCGTAATGTCGAAAAAAGATTTGCACAATGGGGTGTTAAACGCGGATTATCAGTGCATGTTCATCCGCATAAATTACGGCACTCATTTGCCACTCATATGTTAGAATCAAGTGGTGATTTGCGAGCCGTACAAGAGTTGTTAGGTCATGCAGATTTATCGACCACACAAGTTTATACTCATTTAGATTTTTCACATCTGTCTGAAGTTTATGATTCTACCCATCCAAGAGCGAAAAGAGGAAACAAGTAATGCATATTTATCGTTCCATGAACACAATTAAGGCAATCACTTTCGATCTGGATGATACTTTGTATGATAATAGTGACATTGTTGAAAAATCCGAAGAGGAAATTGTCAAATATTTACAGCGTTATGACGGTTTACAGCATTTGACCGTATCAGGACTGCATTTAGAGAAAAAAGCGGTGCTTGCTGCGAATCCAGAAATTTATCATGATGTTGTAGTTTGGCGAATTGAAACCATCAAATCTCTTTTAAATAAGGCAAAAATTCCATCAGAAAAATGGTCAAACATTATTGACGAAACAATGGATACATTTAATTTTTGGCGTCATAAAATGCATGTTCCACCGTCGACTCACTCCTTATTAACTAAATTAGCATCCAAAGTCCCTTTAGCGGTGATCACCAATGGTAATGTTGAGGTTGATAAAATTGGATTAAGTGATTACTTTCAATTTTCTTTACGTGGGGGTGCTGATGGACGCTCAAAACCTTTTCCTGAAATTTTTAATTTAGCGATTACCAAATTGGGTGTACCAGCAGGTAACATATTACATGTAGGCGATAACTTATTAACTGATGTGAATGGTGCCATCAATAACGGTTTATTAGCCTGTTGGATAAATATCTTTAATCAAGATATTTTTCATCTTGCTGATGCTCGATGTTTACCCCATATTGAGATAAGCCAATTGCCTGAATTGGATAATCTGTTATAATTTTGTAAATATCTGTATAAATAGACAGTAAGGCTAAGTAGGATTTACATTTAATTAAAAACCTTTCTTTGTATCCTATTTATTTACAGTCAATAAACAATATTTAGATACACAATGAATATATTTGTAATGCTTATGAAATTGAAACCAACTCGTATTTGTTATAACCAAAATAGGTTTAAATATAATGGAAATTAAAAAATCATTATTAGAAGACCTCAATACCGAACAACAAAATGCAGTGACTACCGATAACCAATATACTGTTGTACTTGCAGGGGCTGGAAGTGGTAAAACACGTGTTTTAGTTCACCGAATTGCATGGCTGTGCATGGAAAAACATTACTCTTCCCAATCCATCTTTGCCGTAACTTTTACGAATAAAGCGGCGGTTGAAATGCAAGAGCGTATCCAAGCATTAGTTGGCGAAGGGTATTTTAGTGGGATGTGGATTGGTACTTTTCACGGATTAACTCATCGTTTGTTACGGATGTTTTCACAGCAAGCCAAATTACCTTCTAACTTTCAGCTTATTGACTCGGAAGATCAGATTCGTCTTATTAAACGAATTTTTCGAGAGAATAAAGTTGATGAAAAACAGTGGTCAGCGAAAGAGTGTGCCGCTTTTATCTCTAATCAAAAAGAGATGGGATTACGAGCTAATGACATTGCACCTGAAGATCCTAAGCAAATAATGTGGCAAACCATTTATCGAGATTATCAAGCAATTTGTGACAGAGTTGGATATGTTGATTTTTCGGAATTAATTTTACGAGCTTATGAACTGCTCAACCAAAATCATGATGTACTAAATTATTGTCATCAGCGTTTTTCTAATATTTTAATTGATGAGTTCCAAGATACGAACTTAATTCAATATCGATTAGTAAAAAAATTGGCTGGTGATACCGCTAACGTCATGATTGTTGGTGATGATGATCAATCTATCTATAGCTGGCGTGGTGCTAATGCCGATAACTTACAGTTGTTTATTAATGATTATCCAGATACTGAAATCATCCGTCTAGAACAAAACTATCGTTCAACCAGTAATATTTTAGATGCGGCTAACATTTTAATCGCCAAAAATCAAAATCGCTTAGGTAAAAACCTATGGACGGATAGTGGCGAAGGTGAAAAGATTTCACTTTATGTCGGTTTTAATGATATTGATGAAGCAAGATTTGTAATTGGTCAAATCAAAAAACGTCATGAAGAAGGTGATAAATATTCAAGCTGTGCCATTTTATACCGTAATAATGTTCAATCGCGTATTTTTGAAGATACGTTATTACAAGCAGGATTACCGTACCAAATTTATGGTTCAATACGCTTTTATGAACGGCAAGAGGTTAAACTAGCACTGGCATATTTGCGTTTACTGCATGATCACAGCAATGATATGGCTTTTGAAGCGACCGTCAATACTCCAACCCGTGGTATTGGTAATGTTACACTTGATAAAGTGAGACTTACTGCTAAACAACATAATCTTTCATTATGGGATGCTTGTTTAATGTTAATCCAAACCAATGCATTAACTGAAAGACAGCGCTCAGGTTTGAGTCGTTTTCTTGAATTGATGGCATCAATTCATGAAGAAGTGGGACAGTTGCCATTTTATCAGCAGCTTGATGTAATGATTAAATTATCTGGTGTGCAGCAAATGTATGAGCAAGAATCAGGAATTAAAGGACAATCACGGTTAGAAAATCTTGAAGAACTGGTGTCGGCTGCGGAACAATTTTTCCATAATAATGAAAACACGGTTATTCAGGATAATGTAACGGGTAAAACACTCACAGTACTTGAGTCCTTTTTAGCTTTTACCTCACTAGAAAGCCGCGATGTTGTCAAAGCTCAAGATTCAGTGCAGTTAATGACGTTGCATTCAGCTAAAGGATTAGAGTTTGATAATGTTTTCATTGTCGGATTAGAAGAAGGCCTCTTTCCTGCACAACGTTCAGTGAAAGATAATGACCGCATGGAAGAAGAGCGACGCTTAGCCTATGTTGGTATCACTCGTGCTCGAAAACATTTGACATTAACTTTATGTGAATTAAGACGACTTTACGGCCGCGAAGAACGTAATTTACCTTCTCGTTTTTTAGCGGAATTACCGGTTGATCGATTAAACGAAGTTAGTTATCGAGGTATGATCACCTCATCTGAGTTTAAATCGAATGATCTAAACAAAAAAGACCTCAGTAAAAATGAGCAATTTATTCTTGATCGTAAAAAATCCTATCTTGAAAAACAACGCGAAAGTGAGGGTTATATTTTAGGTCGAAAAGTTAAACACCATCGCTTTGGAGAAGGCACCATTATCAATCTTGATGGTGAAGGTGATCATAAACGCGTTCAAATTGCCTTTGTTGATGAAGGGGTTAAATGGTTGGTGATTAAATTAGCTAATCTTACTTTACTTTAATATTGAAAACTTGAGTAATAATAAAGGCAAAAATTTAATTTGCCTTACCTATTTTTAGAACTTTGTCGTTATATTGTCGCTTGATCCGTTACCGATTGGGAGAAGATTTGATCAAACGATTGCTTAGTGCGAGTGCATACCCAATCGTTTTCTGAATAATCAAAATGATAGCCTTGTTTTTCTGTCGCTAGCCAAACTTGGAAAAGGGGTTCTTGAGTATTGACGATAATTTTACTGTAATTGGGAAAAGTTATGGTAATCACATTACCATTTATTTCATAATCAATGTCAATGTCTTGTTCTTCGGCAAAGTGATCTAAAAATAATTCGATCTTATTAAATAGTTGATCGGTAATAGCATGAAATTCAGTGATGTTCATAGGAAATTAATCAATATTGATGTAGTAAAATGATATTAGCATAATCGATAACTATCTGCCACAAGAAGTGGCAGTCAGATATCAACAAAAAATCAGTAATATTTAATGAGCAATAGATAATGAACAACCAACAATTAACAATCGACGTTGTTCATTATTGTCAATTGCATTTGCCCATTGGTTAGGCGTGTCATTGGTACTCACCAAACGACCATCACCAAAGTAATTTTCAAATAATTGGATTATTCCTTTGGCGATTTCTTTCTTGTCACAGTTTGCGAAATGTTGAATTACAATTGATCGGTATGTGATTTTTTCACCTTCACTATTTTCTTGCACGAGTGGAGGAATAAAATTCACCACCTCATTAAATACGCGAATTTTTTTATTATAGGGATGCAGTACAATAGAACTCCTATCAATAAAAGAATAGCCTATCGATTTATCTTCATTAAATTTAGTCATTGGGATAAATTGTTCCCCAATGCGCGAATCTTTTAAATTTTCATTTGTTTCATGAGAGCTATTTGTATTACTTTTATTATTACTGGTTGAAGTTGAAGTGTTAAAATCATTACCTAAAGCTGAAAAAGAAAAGAGAATAAATAACAAATATAATTTTTTCATTTAGAGTTTATCCCCATTTTTTGAATTAGTTATAATTAACTTTTGATTAATATCTTTTTCTTGCTGGGATTTCAGTTTTTCTTGGTTCTCTTTTTGTTTTAATCGGTTATAATCTTCAATTCTTTTTTTACGCTTTGCTTCATATTCCTTATCGATAGGTTTCATATCTGGGCGTACTGAATAGAGAATTTTTTTATCAATATCTCCTTGTATTGAGCAAATTATACGACTTTGATCATCTGTAATCGGTTCTAAATATAAGGATTTTTCAACAGTACCCGGTTTTGGTATCACCATGTCAATTGAATAAGGGTTATCTAACCAAGTTTGATTTTTACTTTTGCGATCATAAATTTTAGGATTAGCAAAATAAATTTTTTCGTTAAAATTTAACCAGTTAATATTAGTAAGCGACTGTTTAACGTCTTGAGATTTATTGTCTAAAATAAATCCCCAATAATAAAATTGGCCAGATAATGGGGTTGGAATAAAGATATTTTGATAGCCTACAATATTTAACCCTTTGTATTCAAGTGGTTTTTTAAATATCACCTTATTTTTATTATTATATTCAACCGAATCGACAACAATATAAGCAAAGTTATCAACAGTGGCTAAATCCGCATACTGACCGAAAGTGTCTTTACTTATTGCTAATTGCTTGAAAAATTGATTATCACACTGAAAAAAAGAATCAACTACTTTATTTGTTTCATTTACGATAGTTTGGTCTTGTGCATAAACCACAAAAGAAATTAGTGAAGAGCAAATAAGCACAAACAGTTTTTTAATGAACATGGAGGAGGCCCTTTTTAAGTAATTCTTCTGCTAATGTGTGTATAGTTGTGTATGGTATTGTAAAGTAATGTAAATGTTATTGTCAATCTTGTGTAGATTTATTTTCTATAAAAACAAGTAAGTCACCGTTTTTAAACGATATTTCGACAAAATCCATGATAGCTTTATTTCTTAAGCTTGTTAATCCTCTTAACGTTAATGTTGCATTAATTAATGGATATTTAACGCCTGTAACTGTGACATTTGTGACTTTAGACAATGGGATAAAAGAAATGATATGGTTTTTTACATCATAAATAGTTTGCTGTTTTTTGGAAAAAAAGAACTGACAATAGTTATCATAAAAAGTAAAATCCAATCGATGATAATAATGCATTGCAACTGATAAATTTCCTAAGAAATGGTCACTGGCATGACCAGAAGCACCATAGATATCAAATTTTTTCACCCCTTTATTTGCTAAAAATAAGATTGCTTTCTCAAAATCCGTTTTATTCTGATCAGGGGTATGAATAATTTCGATTCCTCTTGGTAGAGTACGGCTTTTATCTAAACTATCTAAATCACCAATAATATAATTAGGGATTATTGATGAAGTATAAAGATAGTTATGATAAGCGCCATCTGTTGCGGCAATAAAAGCATATTTATCTATATTGTCGGGATAGCGCTTGGGCGGTTCCCCATTTACAAAAAGTAGGGCTCTATTGCTTTGCATTGTCATATACTTTGCTGTTTTATAAAGTTAAGGTATAGGCCATTATAATGGCATCTTCCTGTTTTCCATCAACAGTTGGATAATAATTTTTTCTGATTGTTATTTGGTTAAAACCAAGTGAATGATATAAGCGAATCGCTGCATCATTGGATTTTCTCACTTCTAACCATAAAGAGGCAATAGGTTTATTAGAATTGAGTGACATCAATTCTTCAATTAATTTATTTAAAAGCTCTTTAGCTAATCCTTTCTGTCTAAATTCAGGGTGAATTGCAATGTTAAATAGATTGGCTTCATCAGCAACCAGTTGGCAGATGCAAAAACCAATTATCTTATTATCTATGGTCAGCTTTAAATTTAAATAACGATCGCCTTGATTTGAAAAAAACGTCGTTTTAGACCATGGGAGCGTATGACAAAGCTGCTCTAAAGCAAAAGCCTCGGTTAAATCATTATGATTGAGGATGGAAATAGTTTTCATATTGGCATAATTGTCGCCAAAGTTGGCGTTTTTGTTGTGGTGCATTAGCTAAAACATCTAAACTTGCTGTTTGTATGGTTAATTGATTTTGCCAGTTTTCATCAGGCGTAATATCGATAAACCAAACTACCGTTTTTATATCGCTAGCTGGAATAATCAATTGTGATGGTGTAAATATTAATACTTGATCTTCTTTTAGCCGAATAGCATTAAGAATATCTTTGTATATTTTTTGCATTGGTTTTTGGTCGGCAACAACAATTAAACGAATTTCATCACTAATATGGGTTGCCATTTCACCTTTAAATACGGCTGAATTACGCAAAATGTATTGAGTAATATTGCATTGTTGCAAATACCAATCTTGTTCAGTCATTATGGAATTACTATTTTTTATTAGTGAATAATAAGGGTTAATTGTATAATCAACGACTAAAATTATAAAGGTTTTTTCATTGAGGTACTATGGCAACATCTGTTTTTACTCCAGCAAGTCAGGTAATTGAACGTCATCAAACATTTTTTAATGATAAAAATGTGATTATTGCAGGTGATATACAAGATAGTTATCCTGCAATAATGGTCGCAAATCAAGTTAAAATTCACTGTACTCAATTTCATACTTATTTGCGTCTAAAAAATAGTGTGCGTGGTGCGCAAACTAATTTTTCGTTACTCCCGGATGCTGAATTTTATGCTGGAATGAATACGCTAATTTATTACTGGCCAAAAACGAAAAGTGAAGCACAATTTCAGCTCTCTTATTTACTTAATAATATGCCCAAAGGGAGCGATATCTTCATCGTCGGTGAAAATCGTACCGGTATAAAAAGTGTTGAAGCGTTATTAAATGATTTTGGTACCATTCAAAAAATTGATAGCGCAAGACGCTGTGGATTGTATCATTTTCAAGCTGAAAGTCGTTTAGCGTTTGATTTAAATGAATGGTGGTTGAGTTATCATCTAACCATTGAAAATCAAAATATTGAAATTAAAAGTTTGCCAGGCGTGTTTAGCCAAAAAGGTTTGGATTCTGGAACCGAATTATTACTCAATGCTTTAGTTGATCATGCTGAAATCATCAAAGGCAATGTGTTAGATGTTGGTTGTGGTTCGGGCATATTATCTACGGTTGTCGGTAAACTATATCCAGATATTGAGCTTACCTTGTCAGATGTGAGTAGTGCAGCAATTGAGTCAAGTAAAGCTACGCTAAATTGTAACCATGTCAAAGGAAGTGTTGTTGCAAGTGATGTATTTTCTAATTTAAATGATAAATATCATCTTATCATCTCTAACCCGCCTTTTCATGATGGTAAAGAGACAAATTACACAGCCGTCAATACGCTAATTAAAGAAGCCAAAAAACATCTAAAATTAAATGGTTATTTGTGCATTGTGGCAAATTCATTTTTGCCTTATCAATCGATTTTAGACGAAACATTCAAAAGTGTGGAAGTCATTGCACAAACAACTAAATTTAAAGTTTATTTAGCGAGTCATTAAATAGCTAAAAGCATTTGTTTCAATTTATTTAAATAAGTTACGGTGTTAGCCGTAACTTTTTTGGGTTTTACTAAAACTAAATTACTCGCGAAAACTGCTGTTGTCTTGCCATTTTACGCATATAAGTATCAAAACACATGCAGATATTACGGATCAATAAGTGACCTTTAAGGGGAACTTCAATTTTATCATTATGAATGATGACCAATCCATCTTTCTGCAATGGCTGTAAAAGTGCTAAATCTTCGGCAAAATAATCGTCGAAATTAATATTGTATTGCTGTTCAATCATTTTCTTATCAAGATAAAAATGACAAATTAATTGTTTTATCACATCACGACGGATAAGGTCATCACGATCTAATGTGAAACCTTTCCATAAACCATTACCGATCTGTTCGACTTGTTGTTGATAGGTTTTAAGATCTTTTTGATTTTGCGCATAACTATCGCCTAACATGCTAATTGAAGAGACGCCTAATCCGAGCAAATCTGCATCACCTTGTGTGGTATAACCTTGAAAGTTTCGATGTAATTTATTGTTCTGTTGAGCAAGAGCAAGTTCATCGGTTGGCTTAGCAAAATGATCCATACCAATATATTGATAGCCTGCTTGGGTTAGCTTTTCAATACTGGTTTGTAAAATCAATAATTTTTGCGCCGCATTGGGCAAATCGTTATCTTTGATTTTGCGTTGAGCTGCAAAGCGACTTGGTAAATGTGCATAATTGAACACACTTAAACGATCCGGCGAGATATCAATCACTTTATTGAGTGTTTCGGTAAAGCTGGCAACCGTTTGTTTGGGTAAACCATAAATTAGATCAAGGCTAATTGAATGAAAACGATTTTTGCGAGCTTGATCGATCAATGACCGAATTAAATTTTCGTCCTGTTCGCGATTAATCAGATTTTGGATCTCATGATTAAAATCCTGAATCCCCATACTTAAGCGATTAAAGCCAACACTGGCTAAATGATCGATAGTTTGTGGCGTAATTTCACGAGGATCGATTTCAATTGACAGCTCGGCATTATCAGCAAAGTTAAAATGGGATTTTAGAGAGGTAATTAATCGGCTAATTTCTTGATCCGTTAAAAAGGTGGGAGTTCCTCCTCCCCAGTGCATTTGTGTCACCACTCTGTTTTCAAAAAGTTTGGCGCGTTTTGCTATTTCAATGTCTAAAATATCAAGGTATTTAGTGACTTTGTGTGTTTGACGAGTAATAAGTTTGTTACAACCACAAAAATAACAAAGTTTATGACAAAACGGAATGTGTACGTATAAGGATAAGGGTTGAGTAGGGTAACGAGAAGTCGCGTTCAAAAAATCCTGTTCATTATAACTTTCATTAAATTCAAGTGCAGTGGGATACGAAGTATATCTTGGACCAGAATAGTTATATTTTTCAATTAAGGCCTGATCCCATAATTGTGTTTCAGTCATGCTTCTGTTTCCGTTTAAGTCTGTGTTTAGCGTTATTATATCCATGACTTATTAAAGTTGGTTTTCGCTTAGTTATACGTTTTGCTCGGGTTATTGTTTTCAGTTTAATCTGGTTTGTTTTATGCAAATACAATAATGTGCAAATTAATAATCCAAAATATAAACTTAACATTATCAATATTGGCATTACTATTTGCTCGCTATTTGTTATAAATTATGATTTGAATAAGATATCCATTATTATCAACGTGTGTCAGGGATTTTTTATGACACAATCCCTGACGTTACTGAAAAAATAATATTAGGCAAGCTAAAATTATTGCCTACAATTAATTACGTTTTAATAAACTCACAATATCTTCTTTCTGATCATCGAGATCTTCAAAATCATCGTCGGTATAACCCAATTCTTGCATCAGTTCATCAATTCGATTTAATTTGCTGTCCAAATAAGTTTGTTGCTCTTTAGTCAACTTGCCATTTTGTTCAACTAAATCGAGTAACATATCCAATTTAGGATCGTTTTCAAGTTGCTCTAATTCTTGTTGTGGTGAAAGAACCGTTTTTTTAGGTTTAGGTTGTTTAACTACTTTAGTCGTATTGATATTTGTATCAACGACTAAAGCAATCGGCGTTTTACTGCCTATACGTGGATCTTTTACTGCTTTTTGAGTATTGTTATTTTTGTTATTATCTGTATTATTAAAACGTGAACCACTAGGCAAACCTTTATGTTTGCGTTTACGTTTGAGTTCGCGAGACTCTTCATTAATTTCTTGACGGCTTTTTTTGGGTTTTTGTTTCGATTTAGTTTTTAACATACTATCTCTGTTTTACACTTTGGTTAATCATTTATTCAACGTATTTTATCAGTAAGTCTAAAATATAGCTATGAGGAAGACACATTGTGAATTTGTGATTGTAAAATTACAGTTTTATGTATAATCTGAGCCGAATATTCTAGAATCAATCGTTATAGAGAAATAAACATGAATAATCATTTGAGTCCATACATGCAATTTAGCCGTAAAGAATGGGCAAGCTTGCGTAATTCGGAACCAATGACTTTAACACCAGAAGAACTCATTTCCTTACAGGGAATCAATGAAGATTTATCAATGGATGAAGTGAGTGAAATTTACTTACCTTTATCAAGATTGCTTAATTTCTATATTAGTAACAGTTTTAGTCGGCAGGCAGTATTATCCAAATTTTTAGGTAAAAGCCAAAAAATCCCTTATATAATTGGTATTGCAGGCAGTGTTGCTGTTGGTAAAAGTACTACAGCACGTGTATTACAGGCATTGTTAACTCGCTGGCCAGAACATAGAAAAGTAGCTTTAGTTACAACAGACGGTTTTTTATATCCAAATAAATGCCTTGAAGAGCGAGGCATTATGAATAAAAAAGGTTTTCCACAATCTTACAATCTTAAAAAGCTCATTAACTTTGTTGCCGATATAAAATCAGGACAAGCAGAAGTTAAAGCACCGGTTTATTCACATTTAGTTTATGATATTGTTGAAAATGAAGAGATCGTGATTGACAGTCCAGACATTTTAATTTTGGAAGGATTAAACGTATTACAAGGTGCGGTCAATTATACTCAAGCACATAATCGAGTCTTTGTTTCGGATTATGTCGATTTTTCAATATATGTTGATGCTGATTTATCTTTATTACATCAGTGGTATGTGAACCGTTTTTTAAAATTTAGAGCAGGGGCTTTCAGTGATCCTAATTCATACTTCAATCACTATTCTAAATTGCCAGAACAAGAGGCAATCAGTATTGCCAATCGCTTATGGCGCGATATAAACGAATTAAATTTAGTTGAAAACATTTTACCAACCCGTGAAAGAGCCAGTTTAATTTTGACAAAAGGTGAAGATCACAAAGTAGATTATGTTCAATTAAGAAAATAAACTTAGGAGGTTCAATATGAAATCAGCAATAGGGTTATTAAGTAAATTAAGCATTATCACTTTAGTTACAGCGTTTTCAGTAAATAGTTATGCATCAAGTAATGATACACGTGAAGAATTAACTTGCAATGCTAAAAAGCAAGCAATCGAAACAAAAATAGAACAAGCTAAAAAAGCCAATAATACTTTTGAAGTAACAGGACTTGAAAAAGCACTTCAACAAGTTAACACCAATTGTTCCGATGAAACATTGGAACAAAAATTTAAAAGATTGGTGGATGAAAAAAGCAAAAATGTTTCTGACAAAACCAAAGAATTAGCCGAAAAAACGAAAGAGTATGAAAAAGCTGGAGTTGATGCAAATCAAGATAAAATTGATGCATTAAAATCTAAATTACATGATGCAGAAAAAGAACTTTCTGAAGCAAAAAATAACCTAGCGGATTATTATAAAAAAGCTAAAACTAAATAATCTGAATTTTTTAATTTTGTCCAAATTAAAAAGATAGGTTCACACGGCAAAATAATATTGAAATTTATTTAATCAACATTGACCTCAAGTAGTTATTTAACTATTTGAGGTCATCTTTTTTATGCAATTTAACTAAAATTCTGGCAAATATATTTTCATTTCACTTAGATTATTTTTGTAAAAATGATTTATAATCCTTAAATATTAATTAACATAATAAGTATAATCATTCAGAAAGAAATATAATGGAACATGTTTCTAAAATTCGTCAATGTATAAAAGTTGCTACTCAAGGTTTTATTGGACGTGAACAACTAGCGGAACTGATCATACTCGCAGCTATTGCCCAAGAACATTTATTAGTCATCGGACCGCCAGGTACAGCAAAAAGTGCTGTAGTAAGGCGAATGGCTAAAATCATGAATGGTAACTATTTTGAATATCTATTAGGCCGTTTTACAGAACCGTCCGAACTGTTTGGAACCGTAAATCTTAAAAAACTTCGTGAAGGGACGGTTGAAACCGATACTCAAGGAATGTTACCTGAAGCAGAAATTGCTTTTTTAGATGAAGTATTTTTAGGATCAACTGCCATTTTAAATACTTTACTTGGCATATTAAATGAACGTAAATTTAGACGTGGACATACTCAAATAAGTTGCCCATTAAAAATCTGCATAGGGGCATCAAATTCACTTCCTCAAGATGAAGAGCTGGTTGCTTTCGCTGATCGTTTTTTAATTCACCTTTTTATTGATCCCGTAACGGATAATTTTATTGAAGATATGTTAGTAGGTGGGTGGCAAGCTGAATTTACTGATGTTGATTCATTGAGTTCATTAACTGAACTTTCAGCAATAAGTGATAATCTTAAAAATGTTAATTTAGATAACATTATTTCTTTTTACGCAGATGCTATTCGGTTACTTAGACAAAATGGAATCATTTTATCCGACAGGCGAGTAGTAAAAACACTAAAACTTATTGCTGCTGCTGCGTTAATAAATGGTCGATTTGAAGCTCAAAAACAAGATATCTGGCCTTTATATTACGTATTACCTACTTTAGATATGCAACAACGCGGACAAGAAATCTTAAATGATTTTTTTACACTCTCAAATAATTCTCAATTGTTTTATGCAACTGAATTGGCTACACAACAACCGAATGCACGTCTGCAACGCCTAATTGAACAGGCTAATAACTGCCTAAATAATGGTGGTGTTCGAATTGAACATGTGTTACGTGAAATCGATGCTAATTACACCATCGATACTCTACCTGAGCCATTAAAGCAGTTAAGAACACAATTAATTAAATTGATTGTCTAATATGAACAACAAGATTGTTATTAACTGGCATTGGCAACCCAATGATGATGAAGCAATAACCCCTATCGCGGTTGTTGCTTGGCATGAAACGGTTAAACACTTACTTACTCATCTTTCAAAAAATTTAGATAAATTCGATTTAACTAAATTTCAATTTATCAAAGGTAACCATTTTATTATTATCATCGGTCCGTCCTCTCAATTACCTTGGGTTGATGGTGTGCAATATGCTATGGTTGACAACCAGACCCCTTTACTTTGGCTACCATGTCATGCCAAACCCTCCGTTCCTTCTTTACTTCTAGCCGATGCTATAGCGAATAAATTTGAGCATAAGCATGTCCTGTTATGGGATCGTCCGCAGGCTATCATTCCATTAAGTTTTAGCTGGCCTTTAACTAAAGAGTTTATTCAATATGCCTTATAAACCACTACCCAAACCATTTCAAGCTTGGCAACATTGGTTATCAAGGTTTGATGAGAACTTACAACCGATTATTGCTGATTTACTTTTGCAATTTAATCTTTTTATAGGTTCAATCAGCGAAAGTCGATGCAGTAAACAACTATCATCAGATTCAAGCGATTTGCAAAAGCGAGGAAAATATGAACATTTGTTAACAACTGAATGGTTAATTGCTCAAGAAGAACCTGATGAATTTATTCGCCGAGCAGCCAATAATGAGCATCTTTTTTTAACGCCAGCATATGAAAAACCAAAAGCGAATGGAGTGATTATCGCTTTGTTTGATTGTGGATTACTACAATTGGGTATGCCTCGTGTGGCACATCTAATTTTGATGATATTATTTGATATCCGTGCTCATAACCTTAATAGCCAATTTTATTGGGGCATCTTACAATCTAACTCAGAATTGATGTTATTTTCAGGTATTGAAGAGCTAAAGTTATTATTAAAAAATCGTACTATGAATTGCCTCGATACTAAACATCTTGATTATTGGAAAGATTATTTAAAACAGTCTGAATTACTTTATGATGAGTGCTGGATAATTGGGAATAATTTTTCAAAAGTTGATTTTGCTACGCATAAAATATCGATAAATCGATTAATAAGTAAATTTACAAGTCTATCTGTTGATATGACTAATAACAAAATATCAAACCATTTTGAGTTAAAATTACCCAATGAAGTTATTTGCGCAAAGATGTTATCTGGACTATTTGAGTCTGGTAGTAATTACGCTGTTATTAATGAACAATCGTATCTTCCTTTAAATGCCAACTTGCATCTTGATATTTCACCTAATAGTAACCACGTTTTAGTATTTAATAGTGAAAATAACAAAATTTGTTTTATTACGATTAATGATATCTTGTCTCAAAGACAGGTATGTCGTGTCAAAAATTATTCTTTAAAATCTCATGTACTGGGTTTAGATATTCAAGGAAAACATATCGTAGCCTTGTATCAAGAAAATCAAAAATATTATTTATGGGGATCAGATATCCCAAAAAGAGAGCTATCGGAAGAGATCAACATTAACGCTATCAATCAATTATCTTATTTTCTATATCTATATGGCGATCATAATCCAAAACTTTTATACATAGACGAGCATCAATCACTTTATTCTGTGTATTGGATAAATTATTATGGTGATATCCTTAATTCTCAACATGAAATTGCCAAAAATGTAATAGTATTGTTCAAACTGAGTGAAAAACAGGCCTGTTATATTTACCAAGATGATCAAGCACAGTTTTGCATTACAGGTTATGCATTAAATCATTTGTCCTATTATTTAAGCATTAAAAAAATTAATGAAAATTTGCAATATTTTATTTCATCCGAAAATTTATGGTTGACTGGATTTGGTCATTTAGCTGTTGGTTTTGAGCATCAATGGCAAGTATTTGTTGATGAAAACAGCTATGTCGAAGTAACAACCCCCTTAGAATGGCAGGTTTTTGGTTTTTTCTATGATAATCATGAAGAAAAAATTAATTTCTTAATAATTGATAAAGATAAAAAACAAGTAGCATTGTTTGATTATCTCAGTCATAAAATTGATGTTTGTTTCAAGTCATCATATAAAATTGTTCTCTATCATTATAACTCATTGGCTCAATCGTTTTCAGTTATTATGGATAACGGGGAATTGATTTTATATTCTTTGAAAACACAATCAATAAGATTGAAATTGCATAAAGCTGATTAATGATATGAAAGAAAAAGCTTTTTTTATCCCAGAACCAACCTTAAAAGGCGTTCAAAACGTAGCGGGAATATGGTTTCCAACGCAGTGGTTTGATCGCGAGCAGCGTCAACGTCTTTTAATAAAATCATGGTTTTTAGGATGCTCAATTTATCAATTTGAACATGGTGATTTACTTAAGTTTCCATCGGCAAAAGCCGTGAATTGTGATACCTTACTTGGTTGGCCATTAATTTTAGATAACGGGATCCTCAGTTCTATGCAACTCCCCAAAAAACTGAGTTGCAAAATAATTAACTATGATTTGGTCATTGTTATGGGTAATGATATTCAATGTTATCGTTGTGAAGATGCCAACAATATCGATCCCGCTAATTGGGTTGATCTTAGTGAATATCAATTGTATGAAACCAATCGTTATTTAATAAATATCGTCCATAATGAACTACCAGAATTCAGTTTAGAGAGTCGATCCTTTGAACAAATATTTGATGGCAAAATACCATTACCAAGTCCTCGAAAATTACAATTTATTGATAGTAATGAGATAACTAATCAAGATAAAGAAATTGATGAACAAAATAATCATTTGTCTCAAGAAAAACTCATTAAAAAAAGTCATATTATTTTAGCAGTTGTTATTCCTTCAATATTGCTGATAGCATTGTATGTTATTTATTCTCTAAAAATATCTTCATTTAATACTTCACTTGGTAAAAATCTCTATAAAATATTTATTTTTATAATAGTAAGCTTTTTTCATGTGAGTATTTTTGTTATTTTTATTAAAACCATAAAAATGCTAAATCGAATATTCTCGGAAGAAACAAAAGAAGATTTAGTTGATGGCATGTTAAAAAAATCATTTTCTTACAGTATTAATGCCAATGAGTTACCACAAGTTAATCACTCATCTTTGTCATCTCCCTCTCAGCATAAAAAAAAATCACTGCTTAACAGCCATTCTTTTTTAACATTATTTTCAAAATTTAGTCATTTGTTTTCTTTTCGACAGAGTAACTACATTGAAACAATGATTAAAAAGTTTGAGAAAGGTGATTTGTTAAATGCCTTGCGTTACGCTCTTCCGATCAATGATGAGAAAAATTCAATCGAAAAAACCTATGGTACACCCAATCCACGAAATAAACTGTCGATAAGTGATTGTGTTTATGGCGATTCATCCTCAATTTATCTTGATTCTGAAAAGCTTAAATACCTGAAAAAACTATATCGACAAAGCTTTGAGACGTTAGCCAAACAAAATAAAATAGATGAAGCGGTTTTTGTTCTAGTAGAACTGCTCAATCATTTAGAAGAAGGAATAGAATTTTTAGAACAACACAACCGATATAAACAAGCCATGGAGTTAGCAATTGCAAGGAATGCTAAAACTCAGTTATGTATAAAACTTTGTTGTTTGGCAAATGAATGGAATACAGCGGTTATGTTAGCCAGACGCGATAATGCCTTTGAAGCTGTAATTTTGATGCTTGAAAAACAACACTTTGAAATAGCCAATAAATTAAAACTTTACTGGGCTAAGACTTTAGCCGAAAAAGCAGATTGGTTAGCTGCAATTGATGTCATTTGGTCACTCTCGGAATATCGTTATCTTGCTGAACAGTGGTTTAATAACATGGATATATACGATGCTAAAGCGATCGTAAAGCGTCTTATTTTAATACCTAATTCGATAATAAAACTTGAAAGAACTTTGATTGATATAAAAACTGAACAAGCTCATTATCGAGTAAGATTAGAGCTGGCTAATGAAATTTTAAAAAATCAGCAAAATATTCAAAAATTGCAAGATTTATTACGAATGATGATCAACGAGATAATTGTTGATGCCATTACTTATCCTAATGAGTTAACTAAAGCTAAAATTGCAAAATTAATTTCTCTTACTGAAGATAGAACATTACAGATAGATCTGCCTATCTCTTCATTAAAACTGGTTAGGCATAAATCTTTATTAATGCAATATCATTTGGATCATTATCAGAGTCCGCACAAAGGCCATAGAGCGATTTATGACATGATCCCGCTAATCAATAATCAATATTTGCTCGCATTAGGTGAAGCAGGGATTATAAGAGTGGATAATAAAGGCAAGCAACTTGATCATTTTATGATTGTTGCCGATAAGTTTGTCGTATCTTCGAATCGATTGCAAATTTTAGCGTTGGCTAAACAAGATAATTACTACCGCATTCATAAACTAGATTTGAGTACCAAGAAAACAATCGATTTAGGCGTTGTTAACTTCCAATTATGCTGCTTTGAGTTTGATGGTATAAATTGGGCTATCATTAAAAATAATTGCCTTGAACTGATTGATATTAGTCATAAATTATCTGTGGTACGGCGAATCGATCTTTATCCTAATATGATAAATAAGTTGGTAATAAAAAATCATGAAATAATGGTTTTAAGCCACAACGCAGAGAAAAAAGTTGAAATTTTGTATTATTGTTTACCTGACTATAGTTTAACAAAGCGATTGGAAATTGATGGGTATTATGACCGGTTAATAATGGGTCATAATCACAAGATCTTAAAAGTTGAATATATTGAATCGTCTAAACGCTTGCAATTTAAATATCACCATTACAATGATTTCGAATTTCAATTACAGATCGAGAAAAAACAATTTGATAATCTAATTATATTATCTACAGGTGAACTTATAGCTTTAGTCATTCAACGAATAGATGAAACAGGTTATGAAATTAATCTTTATCATCCCTATACTAATCGCAAACATATAACGATTGATTGGCAATCATCAACAATTGTGTCGTGTTCTTCTATCGGTAATGAATATTATTTTTTTGATAAACAAGGTAGAGTGATGCACATAAACATTAGTGAAAATAAAGTAACTTCTTTTTCTTTATAAAATTTGATTAGACAGTTAATTTTTTAAAGAAATATTGGCTAGTTTTTACAGTTAACTATTACATTCGTTCACAAGTCATATGTTGATGCCGAGCGTGATAAATCACGCTCAAATTAAGTGATAATTAACTATTCTGTATTTTTCATCATATGAAAACAAATTACAAATATTAAGCTTTAATTTGTAAAATATATTTTTGTAAACTTTCTAATTCAGATATTGTATCGTATGCATAGATCCGAATTTCATCATAATGTTCAGTTTCATTAATTTCTAGTTCGTGAGAATTTTCATTTGTTACTACTGTTTTGTTTAGCTCACCAGCTAAATAATATTCAATATGATATTCAACGGTTTCTGGTTTATCAATATTACCTTCATTATATGCAATGAGATTATCTTGTTGTATTTCTTTGTTTCGATGTAACCATGTTAATACTATTGTTTCTTGTTCTTTTAGTGTTATTGTCTCTGTAATAACACCATTTACCTGTAAATTAGCTGGAGGATATGGCCGTGCAGCTCTTGCGTCAAATTTTAGTGCTCGAATGGGGGCTTTATTTGCACTGAGTGTTTCAGCATTAGTTTGTGTTAATTGTTGAACATAAACAACTTCGCCTTTTAAATATTCCATACCATCCGTTTCGAATAAACTATCAAAAAACCAGATAAACGAATCTTTATTATGTGTTTGTGGTAATGTGTCTGCACATCCCCTTGCTATGATTAAGGTGCCATTTAACTCATCAAATGCATCAATTCGAACAATTTCATTATCAATAATAGCTGCACTACCAATTGAAACATCTGTCATATCTTTGTTAAAAATCACGTTTAATTGAGTATCTATTTTACTTAACTGACGTTTATTGATTAAGATTGCACTTGGCGTAAAGTCGCCTGTTCCTCTTATTGTAAAATCAGCACCTTTAGTTGTAGTTTGTAATAAATAGTTAATTGAGTGTGAATTTGGCTGGGCAGAAACTAGGAACATATAACCTGACTCGTTATTAACGTCATAATTTGATAACTGGCTCATTGCAAAATAGGGAGATTCAAATAACATATAATTTTTAACCGGTGTTGGTGTTATATCTTGGACTATCCCTGTCCCAGATTGATTACCACTATTATAAACGGTGTCAGCCAACCCAAAAACATCCTGAATTGCGGTAATTTCAATCATTCCATCTTCGTGTTCGTTAATAGAGCCAACCCTCATGACCATATCTTTGATATCTCTGTCTGGAAGTGATACCCGAAAACAATCAGCGGGAGTTAATATTTCACCGCGTCGATCAAACTGAATCGTTAGACGAATTAAACCCGCAATTCCAGATTCCAGTTCTCGCTGTGCAACACGTGCAGCCAGCTCAAATGTTGGTAGTGCTTTATATTCAATAGAGCTACTGATTAAACCAACAGCTTGAATTGCCCCTAAATTTTGTGCCCGAACTTCACTATCTTCATTTGTGACTGGATTATGCCATTTTACCGCAACTTCATTTGGCACGTTATCGGAAGCGCTACTATCATCGTCCTGTACAACTAAAATACCATTATCATAATTAAACAATGGTAAATCTTCTGTTTTGTAATTATCACGAATCAGTTTTAGTTTAATTTTTCCTGTTGTTAAATCAGCATATTGTACTGCGCCTATATGATCTAACACCTGCTGTACAAATGTATCTAACCCATCTTGTCGATTGTAACGAAAGCACAGACCGAATTTTTCATTATATAGAATATCAGCAGCAGTTTTAAATGAATCTAAATCAATATCCTCATATAGTTGCAATCCTCGTCCCCAATCATTGTCGGTTGCGCACTCTATCAAAATATGCGCAGGATTCATTGCGTGAATAGTTCTTAAATTGCTATTTATTCCATTATCTTTTTCATTTATTGTTGATTTATCATCATATAACATGATAATACATTTTTCTGGGTACCATACATTGTTATTTGACCAACCTTGTGTTGTCCGTCTGACTCTATATTTCCACGGTTTTGGACTTGCTGAATAAGCACTAATTAAACCGTCAAAGAACGTTGTAACCATGCCCCGAAAACCAGGCACAACGCCGCCCAGTAAATTTTTTACACGACTAGTTGGCTCCTGATCTGCATCACCCATTGCGATTTCAAATATGCCTTTAATTCCACCTTCACCACCAACATTAGTACCACCAAACAAATTCGGCTTATTAATATAAATTGATTTGCTAACAGTAACTTCATTTGCTCGACCTGCAAACACAGTTTTATCATCAGCGGTAATAGCAACTAACTCATTAATTGGTCCACGCCCAAGCCCAGACTGAATACTGAAAAAGTATTTATAACCAACTGTTATTTTTTTCTTTTTACTGCCCATACTTACCCCTTAAGCACACTAGCTTGCTTTGCAAGTTCAACAATACGAATAGCTAATGCATCACCTGTACTTAAAAACGTTGCGCTATCAATCCCACCATTTTGAATAAAATCGTTAAAACTCAGTCCATAGTGTTTAAACCAGGCTCTTAATCCCCACGCACAGCCTCCACCTCGGCGAATATCTGCCATAGTTATCCATATACTATTTTCTAATTGCTTCATAACGATAATTTCCATAAGCAAGCACAAACCAATCCGCAGTCCAACAGTCACCAAAAAACACACACTGCGGCGTTCCTTCTGTTGGCTGGGGATAATCAAAGTCATCAAACGTTGCAGCATTAACCTTATTATTATTATTTTTTTTGGCTAATGCTTGATTTAGAAAATAGGATGCAACCAGTACAACAACAAAACGCGCAATCGCCCACCACATAATTAACCTCCTAGAATAGTTTAGTAATGCTATACGGTGATTTGCCGGGCAGGTGTGGGCAACCACCATAATTCAAATGGTTATTAAATTTATTTTTACATGTATCAATCGTATTATCACAACCAGGATATACATTAATTATCAAACCTATACTCAAGCCATAACTCCCACCGTACAGACTTAAATTATTGTTGTTATGCATGCGAATACCTCGTCTTTCTGTTAGACCTTCAAACTCATATTCAATATAGCCTCCGCTAAAGTAACCATTATTAATACCCTGAGGCGCATTGAATGTAATTGATTTACCATCTAATGCAGTGATCTCTAATCCTGAAATGACATAATGACGAGCTTTAACATTACATCTACTATCATAAAGTGCATGGGGGCACTTTCTGCCCCAAGTCAGCCTCAATCCCTGACGACTAAATGTATTGACAATATTAGTTGTTATAATTTTGGATTCACCAATTTTTTCACGTTTTACTTCAGTGATATTACCTACCCATGCCACCCGTAACTCTTGTTGATTATCATGATAATGCATGCGATAAATTGTAATTTTTACCGATGTACTCGGTGGCACACCTCGATAAAAAGAAACAACTTTATTCGTAACGGGTAAGGTAATTTCAACATTATTATTACTGCTTGCTGATAATCCGTTATCACTAATTGCAATCGCTTCCCACAGTGCATTATTAACCATTATCGAGCGATCGGCATTTGTATAGCGGTAATAAAAATTCTGCCTTTTAAACTCATACAGTGTTAATGGTTGTCCATTTGCAACAGAATACTCAAACTCACTCCAACTCATATCTTACCTCCCTAAATGTAACGTTTACTCTCGCCGTGCCGTCAGCATCAGTTAAATGCTCCCATACAACTTTGTCATCATTTAAACGGCATAGACGCATTATGGATATTTTGATTACTTCCTGGCACATAAATGCAACTTTTTTATTGAGCAATAACCGAAGTCCACCTTTGTTATTGCTTTTTACGTTGACAATTTCACGATATAAAATGCGGTTACCACTCAGTAAAATTCTTAAGAACTGTCCGCCGAGATCAGTTTCAGTCATATTATTTTGTTCAATATCTAAAATTTCACTGGTTGCATCATCAACCAGTTTGCAATCATTACTAAACGATGGTACAAAAATTGGTTTTTGGCGACCACGTAGGGCATAAAACAAGGCACGCAGTTCAAGTTGTTTATTACGTCCATTAATTAAAAATTCATGAGATTGAGTACTAAAAACACGATTCGCGCTATCTGAGTAGTACACGATACCCGTTTGATTGTCGATTTCACGTCTCATTGATTCACATGAAACATGTACATCATCTGACCAATCTGGTTCTTGCTCCAACACATAAAAATTATTGTATATAGGTAGCTCAACATTAACGTTAATGTCATTTTTTTCAACAACTAAAAATCGTAACTCTGCGGTTGCTAATTCATCTGTTCGCCTGATAATTTTAGGTGGTTCAGTCAATTTTGCCGATTTAATAGGAAATACTTTTGCACCTTTTAAAACAGCTGTATATATCGGTTCAGATAGTGTAATACTTGAATTTTTAATTGATTCAATATTTCCAACAATTGTATTACTACCATCGATAACTGTTAAATTACCTCCTATATGATAATCTCGACCGATTGTTGATAAATAAATTGTCTTATCACCTGGTTTAATTTCTCTATCTAGTAATCCTATATCACTATAAATCGGCAATGAAAATGAGCTTAAATAGTTCTGAAATAGTATATTTTCAATTTGTCGACGTTCGTGTTTATGGATAAGCGTTTGAAACTCAAATGTCCGACGAGGTGTTAATCGCATTGCTACCCGTTGTTCTGCTCCTGTTTGTGATTGATGTACATTGGTTTTCCATTCTAATGTTTCTGTAATACCATGCGACCAATTTGGAGAAAGAGGAAGTGGTAGCGAACGATTACCGTTAACCACTAATGTAACAGTTTCAGCGTTTAAAAAATGAAACGAAATTGTACAGTTAATGCTATCCGTGCCGTAGCTATCAATATCAATTGATAATATTTTTAGGCTTAATCGGCTAAATAAAAGTGGTAACGTAACATTACTGACAGTGACCCCTTGTTTATCACTATAGGTAATACTAGTCAGAATTTTACTGCTGAAATAACCGTTGAAAATTGATACTTCTATAGTGCGCTGATTACTGACATAGCCAACATTAATAGTAGATGGGTTAATATAAAGCTTGTTATAAATAAAATTTAAAAATGATTGTGTAATATAACCTTTTTGCACATTGAGTAACTGCAAAGGTATACCATGTATAACAACCCCCGTTTCATCTTCAACAACAGATGAGAGCTTAGCCATACCTTGATATAATTGTAAATCAAAGCTACGTTGACCACGAATTTTTTTCAAATCATTAATAACGTATCCTGTATCTTTGTTACTCATTACTCAATTACTCTATAAAAGTAGCCAAGGTCATAACTATTATCTTCATCTTGAACATTGGATGTGACAGTTTGAAACATTGTTGCCGCACAGCAATAATATTTTTCACCATTAATCTCACGAATAGTACCAGGAACAACGCTATCAATTCTGGCAACATAAAAATCAGGAACTACACCGATGCGTTGATATTGTTCACTAGCCAAATGCAGATAAATCGATTGTGGCACCAGCGTTATCAAATTATTAAATTGAGATAAACTTGCCTCAACAAGCAACATATCAGGATGGGGTTTCATATCACGCTGAATCGTTGCATCACCAATGCCTATTGCACCTATGCCTTCATAACCTGACTCATTTACTCCAAAAAAATAGTCTTTTTTGTTAACTCTGACAACGTTAGCAAATGAACGATACTCTCGGCTTCCGATAAACAAGTACATATCACTGGTGAATGGATATGATGCGTTACTTGTATCATTGGTGTTTGTTGAATGTGTTCCGTACGCGTAATGACCATCATTGTAAATTCCATCTTTTTTTAGCGTTCCGAACCCAAAATGTCGAAAACGGCGAGAATCAACACGTACAACAACATGAATATATTGCGTTGTTGCTAAAAATGTATATGATGCAAATGGCTCATGATGAAAATTGGTACCAGCCCCCCAATAATAACTATAGAAATTTGCTTTACCATTAACAGAGCTTGAACCAGCTTGGTTATCCCAGGATAAATTTGCGTTAAACTGATTGTTGATAACAATGTACAACGTGGGGAGTGAATTTGATGATCCAACTCTTAGGCTCCAAAAGCAATTTTCATTATGTAAATAGAGTTCTTTTGCTTTAGTATCAATTTTATCAACAACCCACCCATCAACTGATTGTGCAAACTTTGCTAGTTTTGATAATAAATCTACGACTGATGAGGCGTTACCCGTTTGATATGCCATGTTTAGCTCCAATTTCTATACTTTTTCAATTGCAAAAAAATCAATATTCGTTACACGAAAACCATTTTGAAAAATAATAAATTCACGTCCATCATCGGTTTTAATCGTATCCTCCGCCGCTCGACTCAATCCAGGTATCCAGTAAACACCGTCTAACGCTCCCCAGAATTGTGTGGCACCTTTTGTCACGTCAACAATGGATACAGGATAAAGTGGTGAGTAGCTATCGGGTGATGCTGTTAATATGTCGATTATTTTTTTATAGGTAAAACCAGTAATTCCACGCGGATAAAGTAAATTTATTTGGCTACCTTTTGAACCGTAAAACTGTTGCCAAGATTGTGATGGTGTAAATAGGTAAAAATGATTGATACGAGGGTCGATAATTGACGTAAAATAATCTGTTGTAACGGAATATCGTTGTAGTTCATCATTACAGCTACCTGCAATCACTAGTGGATAAGGGTACTCATTTGGCAATGCGTTTGGTAGCATAAAACCGCAATAACAACTTGAATAAACAGTTGTCATTTTCGTTATCACAATAAATCGACGATTATTGGCAAAAAACCAATAATGTAATGGATTATTATCAGCAAATAGCCCGACTTGTGTACGATTTAACATACCATTAAATACATTTTCAGGCTGATTGACTAATTCGACATTAAAATAGGTTCCACCACAAAAATAAAGATTATAAATATCATTTGAAATACTGTTAGCTGTTTTACACGCAACATAAATATTATTGCCAGTAGTCGCACCCGGCGCACTCCATGCATATGATTTTCGTTTTGCTATAGTTGCTGTAGCCGCAGTTTCACCGTTGTAAATTTCTGTCCAGTTATCACCTGTTTTAACTAATTCACTATCAGTTGTTAAAAATAGATTTAATTTATCCAGTAAATCGATTTCGTTATCTGCAATTCCACTTTGATAAGCCATAGATTAAATCCCCAAATCTTGTTTAATTGTTTGTTTATTTGCTCGAATAAATGTTTTAAATGCTCTGCCACCCGTTACGCTATTGATGCCACGACTGACCATATCACCCGCATCAATGACTAGTTCCTGCTGAATAACGGGACTCAATACAGTTGGTGAGCTTTTGCGTTGTTGGTTATCATCAAGTAATGGCGCTTTTGGGATATTGACATTACTAACAAGTCCACCGGTTGCATAACGATGTAATCGACCCGTGTTGATAGCGTGAAAATAGTCAAGGCCATATTTTTTGACCGATTCTGCTTTCACAACAAATTCACCGTTTGATAAGCGGGCTGGAATTGAATCTGATGTACTTGTACCGGGTCCACTGATATAACCACCAGTCGCTGCCGCAACAGTTGCTGCACCCGCTAATCCCGACATAGCGGAACTACCCGCACTAGCTGATGTAATTGCTGTGTATAAGGTCGCTGCACCACTTGAAAATGCGGCTGCCATTGCGCCGGTTAATCCTGCGGTGCCTGTTGTCATTGCGGTAGTTAATGAGGTACTAAGTTCAATCGAACCAACATTTGTGGCAGTGGTGATTGCTGTACCCATCAATTCTGCTGAAGTGATAGCACTGGTATTTTCAACTGCTGTATCGGTTATTGAGCTAAAAAGTGATTTACCCAAGTTACTAAGTTGATCCATGGCAATATCAGCAAGACCTTTACTTGCTACTTGAGCCATTGCTGATACAATACTCTGTGCAAGGTTTAATAATGCATCTTTTAATTCAAACGTACCTTTTGCTAATGAATCAAGACTACCTTGGATACCGCTTTGTAACCCGTTTTTAAATGCATTGGTTAATGCATCGGTAGTTTTATTTAGTTCTACAATTTGTAGCTGAAGTGTAGCAAGTGCTTTTTGTGCATTTTCTCCAACTTGACCAGGAAGCGCTGTTATAGCTTGCAAAATAGGTAAATATTTAGCAAGTTCTTGCGCTGTTTGCTTGTGCAAATCAACTAACTGGCTTTGTGCTTCAATTTGTGTTATTAAACCAGCAGTTACTTGTGCTTGTATACTTTGTTCTTTAATTGACTGTTGTGATTGTGCTTGCTGAACTTTTGCTAAAATTTCGGCAAGATTTGCTTCAGCTTTTTTTAGTGGTAACAACTGGTCAATTAGGTCAATACCTTCGATATTTTTATTAGCTTTAAGTTGAGTTATTACGGCTTGATACCATCTATCAATCTCTGCCTTTTTAAGTCGGGTAGGGTCAAACAATAGCGAATTGAGTTGATTTTGTAATTCGTCATTAAGTTTTTTATTTTCGTGTGCTGTAATTGCATTATTTGCCGCATTAGCTCGATTACGTTGCTCTACCGTTAATTTTTGAGAATCAATCAACGCCTGACGAGTTGCGTATGTTTTTTGTGCCTGCTTATCTGCTTGTGATTCCAGCGATTTTATAAATTGCTCTGTTTCACGTGCAGCAGATTTTGCCGCTTGGGCTGATTCTTGTATTGCTTTTTTCTTTGCTTCGTGCGCATCTATCAATTGAGCATTAGCGATAATTTCTTTTTTGAGCTCTGGGCTGGCATTTTTATACTGACCTTTTTCTATTTCATAAAGTGCTTTAGCAACTGCAGTGCTTTTTTCCTGTAATGCGACCTTATTTTTTAATTGTTCGTTATACTGCCTGAGCGATTTATCTGTTATTTCTTTGACATCTTTATCATACTGGCCACCGGAAAATGACTGGCCATCAGCTGATGTAACCCCTTGCGCTTCTAGATCTTTACGCCCTGTTTTATCTGCCCATAATGCCTGGTAGTTTTTATTTAGCTGTTCGATAGCTTGAGATTGACGTTCTGCATCAGTTGTATTTTTTTTATGAAGTTCATCCAGCTGCCTTTGGGCTAAAATAGCTTTTTCGGCATTAACTGATTGTTCACGTTCTTTATCCGCTTCCTTTTTCAGCTTATCTCGTTCGGCATATTTTTGTTGTAACAATTTATCATCATTTTCATTGTACTGAATAGAATCGGCTCCAGGTACAATATAAAAACCTCTTTTCTTGGCTTGTTCAATTTTTTTAATTTCTTCATCTAATGTTGCTAAGCCAAGACTGAACTTTAATTCCGTTGTTATAGAATTGCCGAGATCGCTAATACCATTTTTAAAATTTACCCACGCTTTTTCTAACCAATTTAATTGGTTTTTCATTTCTTCAGCACGTGCTTTGAGTACATCTGCATATTTACCAGTCGCAACAGCAATCGCCTCTTCCGTATCACCCTGAGCTTCCAGTGCAGCAATACGTTTATATGTGGCTAGATCCATCCAATGATATTGTTTATTTGTTTCAAATGCCCATTCAGTAACTGATTTTTGAATATTGTTAAAACTGGATATCGCTTCTTTACTGCTTTGTCCTGTTAGTGCTGACATATATGCAGCAGCCGTACCTATATTTTCGATTGACTTGGCTGACAATTGGCCCTGTTGAGTTAACTGTGCGATGTTTTCTCTGGTTTCGGAATAATTGTGGCCAATGCTACCAATTTTTTGAGACATGGCTTCTAGGTTTGATGCTGTTGTACCAGCATAATTTCCTGTTGAAATAATCGATTTTTTAAAAGCTTCTTGCTCAGCTGAAATGCGATACAAAACCTTTGCAATTCCGTATGCTGCTGCAATAAACCCGACAACAGACAATGTTGCTGCACTGAACAATGGTGGCAACTTACCAGTCATGCTAGCTATCGAAAATATCGACTTACCAATCCCGTTGAAATTACCCGCAGCTAATTGTTTTGACATCATAAATAAACTACGTTGTGCAGCTTTTGAATTTAAATTTAATTTTTTGGTGCCATCGTTTAGAGATTCAACGGTTGATAATGCTACTCGTTGATTGTTGATTTTTCCCAGATAATCATTAAACGTTTCGTCATCTATTACTCCTGCTTTTTTGGATTTTCTTAATTTACTTTCTAATTCATCTAATCTGCTTAAACCTTTAGTTGCCGGGTCAATACTCGCCAGCAGAGAGTCCAATCCTTGTCGTAATTTTTCAACTTCTTTCTGATGTTCCTTAGCCGCTTTTGCAGCCGCTTCTTGCGCCCGTTCTTCAGCTTTTTCTTGTTCAATTAATTTAATAATGGCTTGCTGGCCGCGATTCATCTCATCGGTTTGTTTTTCATAAACTCTATTTAATTCATTACTGGTATCGGTTTTACCTAACTGCTCTAATCCCTGACGTAGTTTCCCAACTTCTTTTTGATGTTCTTTGGCGGCTTTGGTGGCTGATTCTTGTGTTTTTGCTTCTGTTTGCTCAACTTTTACTAAATCAGAAATGGTCTGTTGTTCGAGGTTTATTGCTTCCACGACTTCTTGAATATTTTTTTTGGCACGATTCACATCAGCCGTAAATTTCATTGATATATTCATGTCGTTATTATTAGCCATTTCACTCTCCACGTAACTCTTTTACAAACTTCGTAATTTGTTTACCGCCATTGAAACCGATGCAAACATCCTCTATCCTGTTTGCTCTCTCTCTATTTTGCAGCTTAATTATTTCATCGTAATACAGCAGTAGTTGTCGTTGTGTGTAATTTGGTAACTGCTGTGCACCATGTCCATTTTTAATTAATAGCGTAAAAACTTCGCTCCATGTTACTGGTTTACCTGTTTTGTGGCGTTTTGCCGAATGATTTTGCGTGTTACCGCGTTCATAAAAAAACCAGAATTAACGACCCACCACCAGTCTAATAGTTGTAATCCATCCTCATACGACAGCGCTTCAATCCACGTAATTGGTTTTTGAATTGATGTGCTGATTAATGAATAAACAAGTTTTAGATTATTAATAATAATTAAGTCTGCTTGCTCAATTGATAGTGTGTTTGTGCTATTCATTTCTGCAACAATTAATGCAACAAACTGGTCAATTTCATTACCGATTGTTAGAGCATCTTTAAATGAATATTCTCGGACTGTAATTGTTTCACCAGCTAGTGTAATTTCCCGATTTGGCATTAAAACTTCCAAATTATTGAATTCTTCTTTTGTTGTTGTCACTTTTTCTGCCATTTTATTTACCTGCAATTAAAGCGGTGAAATATCACCGCAATGAATAATTAATCATTAGTTTATTATTTTGCTTTTTGAATATATGAACCAAAATAACCGAGAGAACTGGATTTTGTTTGACTCATATCAGCCAGAACAGTCGCAGTTAACGGTAGTTCACCATAACCTTCGTTATGTAGTAATGAAAAATTTGAGATTGGATTAAATTTGACGCGGAATAATTCAACAATAACGTGTTCATCATCGCGATCTGTATTAATGCCATCTAACATAAACCAGCGTTCTGGTGGTTGACGAGTGAAAATGCCTAGGTTTTCAGTCTGAGCATAGGAATAATCAACTGTTGCAGTTAATGCTGGTGTAGTTAATAGTTTGATTAACCCCGCATGCGCTGATTCAATTTCATAATCGGTACCCAAAATTAAAGTCGAACCATCAACAGCTTTTAATTCAACATCTGACACAAATGGATGCGCTAATTTGATGCGGTCGTCAACAACTAATCCATCTGGCAATTTTTCATCAGTTGCTATACCAGAATTAACTGTAATTACTTCACCATAGAGCGCGAGAGCAATATTTTCAATTGACCAATCTTTTAATGTGAGGTTCAGAGTGCCACTTTTGCCCAGTGTTAATTCACCAACTTGCAAGCGTTGACCCGTATATGATTCATTTTGTGTTACTGTTTCAACACTCAGTTCCATCTCGCATGAATCAGCAGTTCCAACATGTCGAAACGCATTAGGGCGAACAGGTGAACTTGCAGTATTTCGGGTAGCAAGATTAATTGTACCTTGCAAACTCATTAATAAATCTGACATATATTTCTCCTAAAATTATTTATCTATCGGCTACCAATAAAATGTTGGGTTTGGTATGAATCAATCCACACTAACACACCATTTTGGAAGCCTAATGTCTGCCCACCAACCCAGCTAATAGGGCGTACTCCATCAATAAACTGAACTGTTTTACCAATTAACAAATCACGCACAGCACCTATAACCGGATTTGCTAACTGTTTTACAGTTTGAATATTCGTAGCCCGACTTGAAACATCACGAGCAACAATTACTACGCCAAAATTGACAGTCACTGATTGCCGTGTGCTAACTGGCTTATCATTCGGTGTTTCTTTACCTAACAATACATAAGCAGCCGGAGTTGGCGCCGAAGTTAAATCGGTCAATTTACTGTATTCAGCACTAGTACCAACAAAAACTAAGGTTTTATCAGACATTAAACCTTTTAGTTTTTCTGCAATGACTGATACATCAAATGGTGCGCTACTCATCGCCCAAAATCCCTAAGTGTATCCATATCAAAAATACGAGTCGGACCTGTTTGTCTTGGCACCCCGCCAGCTGGTGGTAATTTGTCATCAATACCCAGTGAATACTTGCCTTCTGCCACCAATTTTAAAAATGCCAAAACTTGCTTATAGTCACGTACAATTGGATCGCTTTTTTCATCAGAAACACGATTGCGATGCAATTTGTAACGAACAATAATGCGTGCCCAATCTGTCAATAATCGAGGCACAACAGTTAATGGCAGCTTATGCCCACGCTGACGCAAAAAACCATTGATTTCAGCTTCCGAATCGTTGATTGACTCAGTAATGCGCGAAATCGTTGCATGAGCCGCAGCCACATCATCCGTCGACCAGGAAGACGTATCTTGTTCATGAATAATTGTACTAAGTAAATCACTCGAAACAGGGATTTCACCATCTTGAGCAACTGTTTGCGACAGTTCAATAAGACCCGGGCGCTCAGCGAGGTTAAGCAATGTAATATATGGAACATTCATCTTATCTCCCTCAAACCAACAATAATTTATTGTTGGTTTTAGTTCACATTATTAGCCATTTACCGGAATAACATTTTCAAACAGATAGCCCGCATCTTTAGCTACAACTAACTCTTTGACTGACTCACCAACTCGAACACGTTGACCGCCACGTAAACCGATATCAGGATCAACAATCGAACCCGAAACACGATCTTTAAATTGAGCTGTATAACCGAACGTCACACCACCTTTAGTATTTGCTAATTTATTGCGAACGGTGAAACTAGCTTTATTGCCCCATGCACGTAATAGGGTTGGTGATTTACCAGGTTTAGCACTATTTAGGAATGCATCACCAATATAAATCGCTTCTAACTCTAATAAGTCAGCTAAAAATCCGAGAGGAACTAAACCACTTTCACCGGCATTTCCATGATATGCTGAAACAATCTTTGGATGACGACGTAATATTGTGGCAACTCGACGCCCTAATGTGCCAATATTTGGACGCTGAACCATTGCATCAAATGCATCCGTTATTAATGCTACTGGGTCACTATCAGGATTATTCCATTGCTGTGCAGAAGTTAATGTTTGTTTATTGCTGTAATTTGCACCATTAAATAGCAAATTTGCAGCTCGAACCTCACGATCTAACAAAATTAAATCAGTCGTGGCTTCAACGGCATGACCAAGTGGGTTATAGCCTGTAATAGCTGTATCAATATCATCTTGAGGGACAGGGCTATCGAGTCCCCAATCTTCAACTGAGCTTTCTTTTTCTTTGGCACTAAACTCAACTTGATTTGGTTGTGACGTCCGACCAACTTTGGTATTAGGCAAAGTAAATCGCTCTGAAAAATCAAATTCAAGCCATTTAAATGATGTGCTAGAAACGGGTACACGAGGTAATACTTCATCAGCTATTAACTTGTTATTTCGGTATGCAATCGCTATTGCAGTTAGCTGTGGTTCAACGGGAAAAGGGCGTTGCATGGTATATTCTCCTAAAACTTGTTTTTTTAATGTTCTTAGTTCGTTAGTTAAATAAAATGGTTTATGCTTGTTTACTCGGAGCAATCCATACAGAGCCTAATTCATCGGTATCGCCAACTTCCTCAGCGTAGCCAATAATAAAATCACCCGCCGCCGCCTTTTTCGCTCTGCCATCTGCTGCCGCAGTAATTGGATCACCTAAAGCAATTGCTTCGCTATAAAAAACTTGTGCCAATCCGCTACGTACAACATCAAACACGTCACCGTTAGCACCACCAACAATTGTTGATACACCAATTAGTAATGCGGTACCGTCAGTTGCTTGTTTTGCTAGCCCGTCTTCACTACCATGACACACAATTACACGAGGTTTAACTTCGCCTTCAGCTGTTTTTGCTACTATTAATCCTGGAATATTCATATTTTCTGAACCTTTGTTTATCTTGTTTGATTAAATTGAGTTATTGATAATTGATAAAGCAATCTATTGTTTTTTCTCTTTAGTTACATGCGCTACAGCTTGACTGATCGAAATAGCATTACCTTTGTCTGCTTGCTCTTTTTGATATGCAGCAGCAGCTTCGGCGATCGCTTTTGGATCTTGGGTATCAATTTCGCCTTCGTCATTAGCCGCAGATTTTTCTGAAAAGTTCATAAACGCCGGGCGTTCTGAAAGAACTTTTTTGATTAAATCGGCGGATGAAGCATTAACAGTTGTATCACCTTCAGCAAATGAGATTGGCTCATTACCAAGTGACATAAGCACTTCAACAACTGAGGTTTTATGTGTTGGTAGTAACTTACCTGCGATTATTAGTTCATCTGCAAATGATATGAATTCATCACGTTTTTGCTTCTGTTCTTTTTTAAATAATACTTGCTCTCGTGCTGCTAAATCTGCATTTTTAGCATCAATTGCAGCCTGTTGTTCGGCAAAGCTTGCGTCTAAATTAGGTTGTGGCATTTCTTTCTCCTTTTGTTTTCGGTCAGATATTGCACGCAATGATTCAATGCGCCATTGCGGTAAAAATAGGTCAGCACTAGCAATACCGATTTCCTCAATCAATAAGTCACGTAAATTTGATAAAATTGAAATCAGATTTTCGTCAAATTCTTCATCGGCCATAGAGAACTCAGCAGCACCTAGCTCACCCTTAGACTCCGCAAAACTGGCGTCAGGCAAGCCTTTAATAGCAGGAGCTGCTGCACCTAGAAAACCAATATGACGAGCATAATAATGACCTGGTTTTGGGTTGCCTGGTGAATCAGGTAGGTAAATTGAAAGTGAGCGTTTTTTATAGCTGCCCGCATTATATGCTTCAGCAAATTCTGGATTAATCTGATCTAACTTGGCATATACCAAACCGTCTTTTACTTCGAATGATTTAGCCCAAGCATAAGCTGGTGCGGTTAGTTTTGGATGACCAATAACAGCGGGTGCTTCAGATAAACTTGGATCATAGCTCTCTGCTAAATCAACACAGTTCTCTAAAGTGAACGTGATTCTTCGACCATCAACAGCTGTGTGCGTGCCGGGTTTAAAAACGGGAATAAGTGCCATAAAAAATGCTCCAATAAATTGATATAGAGCATCATGATCTATTTTGAGAAAAGGGTAATCTGAACGCGGGCAGATAATTTTTTAATGATTTGGAAAGTGGATTGGCAAAACAATAAAAGAAATATACGTTAAAAACTTATTATAAAGCATTTACAACACGATTAAAGCGATTCGTAAATAAACTGATTAGTCTTTTTTAGTAAAGTGGCTTAAAACGCGTTAAATTGCGTTTTATGTGAAACCAAGATGTTCACGAACGACATCAACTAACAGCAATTTATCTTGTGCGCTAACACCAAGCCATGGACGTGCTGGAATTACAACTTGTTTTACTGGACGTCCTCCAACATTCAACGCTTTTGCAGTAACTGGCTTAATTGTGCCACCATATTGATGAATTGCGCCATAAACTAAGTTGGTACCAAATAACAGTGTATTACCCTCAATCTGCCATCGCAGTGTACTGCGTAACGTACCGTCCAGTGTCAATATTTTATCCTTCTGTTTTGGTTTAGATTCTTGATACCATGGTGAAAGAGATTGCCAAGGCACGCCGTCTGGTGATTCTTGCGCATTAAAGCGTGCTTCATGAATATCAAGCAATATTTCACCTATATGACTAAATAATCCGTGCATATCATCAAGGTTTGATTCTATTTTAATCAAGGCATCCAATGCATCTTGTATATTAAACTCAATATTTACGCCAGTCATTTTAGGACCTCCAATCCCACAAGCTGCCTACCCAATCGCAGACACGTTAGGTTTTATTGTCGCTTAAACACTCTAATACCAACTCGCAATTGCTCTAGGTAATCAGGATTATCCGGTGCAAATGTTGTAACTCCGAGCCAACCGTCATCACCAACCTCAAATATTGCCAGCATCGGTTTATCTTCACCATCAATCCTGACGCGTGAGATATAACGCCGACGAACTACCGATTTTTGCAGATGATCAAAGTATTCCATTCTCGTCCAAATCTCATCCGGTAGTTTTAACGAATCAGCTAGTAACAATAAAAATTGTTCATGACCGCGCTTAGTCACTTTTAGTTCACCTGTTTTACTGACAGTAAAAAGCTGTTTGCCGATTACTAGTGCTTCACCCGCTACATCTCTAAAAATAGCTGGGTTGGTTAACGTTGCACCAAATTGATTTAAGAAAATAGTGGCATAATCTTCTTCAGTTAAACCTTTTTCTAATAACCTATTTTTACTAACTTCACGTATGGAAGGCCATTCATCAACAGCTTTAACAGATGGCACGCCAAGTTTTAATGTTGGGTCACTATCAAGAGGGTTAGGTACGAATGTATCAAGCCTTGTCTGTCCTGGAATATGTTCAAAACTTGGATCAATCCCTTCAGGTACTCTAACAATTCTGGGATCATCGCTATTTTCTCCGATAACTCTATCAACCCAGTTTATTGTTGGGGCAGTATCGGGGCCATCCTTACCCATCCTTTTTAAATCACCTTTAGTTCGTCCACGAACGCGACATTGGCAACCATACCCGTTTGGCGGAAAGTGGCTATCCCACCACGGATCATTAAAATTTAATACTAAATGGTTCCAAGACTCATGAAGCTCACGAGGATGCTCAACATAATCACTATGCAAATATTCAAGATAAGGAAACTTAGCATCACGCAATTGCTGATAACGCCCAGCTTGATAAGATGAATTTAGATTGGTTTCATAGATGACACGGGAACGCCAATTGAAACTGCCGTTATAGCTCCAACCGTGTTTTTCGACTATTTCGGCAAAATCCTTTCTAAATTCTTCAAGTGTCGTGCCTTGGCTAATTGCTTTATCAATTGCTGCACGGAAATCATTTAGTAATGCATTACGATTAGCTCCTGCCACAACAAACGCGTAATCGTGTTCGTCGTTATAGATATCAGCATAGCTGTTTGTAGGCACATTCGCTTTACGACGAAAAAATTCAATTTGTTCTTTAAATGGCAAAGAGCCATATGCCACATTAGCCATTATTGCTATCCTCAATTAATTCTTTTCGTCCTGCTAAATTAGCAGCGGTTAATGCTTGCGCCATGACCTCAGCATAATCATCAAGTTGTATATCTGGAATTAACTCAAATAATTTATCACGTAATTCTTCTAACGATTTAACATTATCAACAAGTTCTTTGATTTGATTAATCCATTGGTTGGTAGCTGGTTGTATTTCCGAATTTAAACGATTTGCTTGCAATGCAGGTGCAAAGGCATTTGATTGCTGTTCGGAAAAATCAACGTTTTTTGAAAATTGTGCATTAATCAGCTCTTCTGGTTGTTTTTTTTCCCATTCACCACCATAGGTATCCTGCACATGAGCCAATGTTGGGCGGTAGCCTGTCGATTCAATAATGTTCTTATCCCGTTCGGATAGCGATTTCAGATCTTCAGGCTCATCAAAAATGCGTGAAACTTGAGGAACAGCAGCATCGGGAAAATTCATTTGTGTGAACCATGTTCCTGGTCCGCGGTTCCACGATTCACACATAACATCAGAATCTGATTTTGCTATTGATGCAAGCACAGCTGCCTGTAATGATTCATCTCCGCCGATTGAACTAGATGCACCACCTGAGGAAGTAATTTGTCCAACGGTTACACGCCTAATTGCTTCGTTCATTGAGTCGTAAAACGCTTTGTAATCGCCTGCGCCTGAGCGTGCTATTTGTAGCAATTCAAGCGTCATGCCATCTGGCATGATGATGCCTGAATCGGTCTGAATTGCACGAGTGAGTGACAGTAAGTCCCGTTTTTGTTCAGGTGTTGCACCTGTACTATATTTGCCCACTGCCGTTGGCATACCAAATTTTTCCAGAAAAATTAGCCAGAACTTAATATCATTGCGTTTAAAAAAGCTTGGCCAGTAAAGCCAATGAGCCAAGCCTAGGCCATACGGTTCATCATCATGATCGGCACCAGTTGCATAATGCCAAAAGTACGGTGCATCACAAGCAACACCTTCATGCATATTATTGGGCGTTAATAAGCGCAGTTCACCCATTGGAGTAAACCGAAAACGACGGCGATCACGAACTTTGATATCATCAATCCAATATAGATTATCTTTGATGCCATAAATTAACTCCGCCACAGCATAACCGTAAAAAACACCGTAGTGCATTAGTTTAGTCACTCGGTCAAACCCAACCGATTTTAATAACTCGCTCATTGCATCAGCTGCTTCAATATCAATCGGTTTATCGCCTCCGGGTTCCACTTTCCACTCACGAGATATAACAGCATCTTGACGCTGAGTAAATGCCGATTTCACTTCATCATCATTTAAAACTTCTTTGTAAATATCTAAACGACCGCCACCACGATTTTTTAGAACACTGTCATCAGATTGAGCCAATGGACCCACAAATGGGCGCGTAATGTCATTACCATCACCTGTTCCGGCTAATTCTCGGCCAGTTTCAATCTTTGTTTTTTTTCCACTTTTAAACCAATTCAACATTAAATAAATCCTCCAAAATCATTCCCACCACGAACGGTACCAAAGCCGGTATTAGTGAATTGTCCGAATGATGAATCATTCACATAGCCATATAGCTGATGATAAATATCTCGCTCACCAGTTGATTGTCCCTCAATTTGTGCCGTTTTATTTAAAGTGGCATACCAGGCTAAACAACCAGCGATTGCAGAGTCACCATGGCGGACAAGATCTGGATCTTTTAAATCTTTTCTTTCTAGTTTTGGTACCATAGGAATACCGTCAACAGAACGTACTGCCCGCAGATCTTGTTCAATATTTAAATCCCGTGGAATATCAATTACACCATCCTCAAATGCGCTGATAAATTTTTGCATCCATAGGCCATACCATTGACGGTTTAGATTAATTTCCGCAATAAATGGCCGCCCAAATTTATCTGCAGTATATTCTGCTAAGACCATCCCCGGTCCGGTAGCATCAATAGCTCCTCCCATCAAATGTGGTAGCTTACTGATAATGTAAAACAAAATTTGCTGTTGTTGTGCTGAGGGTACATTGTTTAACTCAATGCAAAAAGGAACTTTTCGCGTCAAATTTTGTTCTATCTCCATTGGCCATATAACTGAAAAATGGCGGTGACGGGCAAAGTCCATGCCAAAGACATGTTCATTCTGATTATTTAATGTAGCAATTAATGGATCTAAGTCCTGAAAAATCCAATTATCACACCATGCGATGCGATCTAACTCATCTTTAGCTGCAAAGTCATCACCACAAATTAGGCGCACAACAGGTCTTTCTTCTCGCATCGCTCTATCAATCCAAACACCCGGAATACATACGCCGGCGCCATCACGAGGTATTGCGTCAAGCTCCTCTCGCATAGCTGCTTTGTTTGGTCCATATGAATTACGGATAGTTGTATACCACTTCTTTTTACCTTCAGCGGTTGGGGTTTCGTTTTTCATATAACAAACACGCTCATATAAACCATTTGTTACAGCATCATCAAACGTAACTAGATATGTTTTTGCTGTATCACCATATAACCCATTTTCAATATCAATACAAAATTGGTTAAATGGATTGGATTTACCATTGTGCGACGAAATAACAATAATTCTGCCACCCCAAATTAATAGCGCTGTTGCAGCATCCAGCACACCTTGCACATCTTGATGAAATGCAGCTTCATCGATAATAACTAACCCTTGCAAACCGCGGATATTTGCAGGGCGAGAAGATAATGCTGTTATCTGAAAACCAGAGGAATAACGAACACGATAAGCAGTAATATTGCGAGTGTTACCATATTCATCCTGATCTTCAAATAAAAACTCTTCAATATTGGAAACTAGTGATGATTGCTGTTCAGCTATTACTTTTGAGAACTTTGAGCAATAGCCAATAAACTCAAGGCCTTTCTCTTTTGTATCACCGATATAGAAAACATTCATTCCACCAGCTGATTTACGAGCAGCGGCTGTCAAAACAGCTTCAAAACCAAATGAGAAAGTAATACCAGTTCGTCGGCCTTTAGGTATTGCTAGAATTGAAGCTTTAATTTTCAAACAATCAATTTGATGTTGCATTAAAACGCCATTAGCTAGTGGATTAAATCCATCCGGAATATCCCTTGCCCTTGGCGGTAACTCATCCCATTCAACCTCTCTAACTGTTGTCGCCAATTTTTTCATTATTTAATTCCCAGTACTTTTTCTTTCCAGAATAAGATTGACTGCTCATCAAGCCCTTGAGCTTTTGCGACACTGTTTAAATTAGATTCTTGTTCACGCAATAGTTTTTCACGTGCCGCTTTTTCAATTTCCTGCCGTTCTTTAAAACTAAGTTGTCTAGCTTGCATAGCTTCCTTAGCGGCTTTAGCTAAAAAACTAATTTCTTTAATAGTGATATCTTCTGATTCATGCGCTTTAAATGCCGCTCGTGTAGCTAGCGTTGTAACCGCCTGAGCAAGTAGTGCTCCTGATTTATCATCAACACTGTCACCAAGCTCATCAACCAGAATACGTGATGCTGTTTCAATTTCACGTAAACTATTAGTCATTTCATTAAAGCCTTTTTGATAGCGGTGAAGACTGGAACGGCTGGGTGTGTCAGTACTTGGAAACTTTTGTTGCAGTTCTGTAATCATTTCATCCAGTGTTAACTGATCAGCTCGTAATAGTTTTTCAATGTATGAACGAACTTCAGGTTCTAATTTGTGGATCGTTGATTTACGTCCCATAATTACGCCCCTGCATTTGGACGTTTTACACCAGGCACAACAACTTTACCGGTAGCCACATCAGCACCAAAATCGGTTAAACGTGCAACAATAACACTACCGATTGTTTCGGTTTTAATTAAGTCTTGTTGTCCCAGCCAACTTAAATGTGTTTTAACCTGATCACGACTAATAGCGTGACCGTAATGATCTAACGCACTATAGATAATGCTAGAATTACTGCTATAGCTCGGCATTTCATATAAGATACGCAAAATAACCAAACGTTGATCTTCTTTTAAAAATTCAGCGTAACTCATAATCCCTCACTTTGTTTTTAATAAAAATTGATTAATGTTATCTAATTGACGAGATAATCCCGAAAGCCGATCAGACAATTGATTTAAAGTAGCTTCATTGCTACTTAATTTCTCAATCAATTTAGTTACTTGATGTTGAGTCGGCAACGACTTAACCGTTTCTTCAATTTGTGTTACCCGAATACGTAAGTCTAGTAGTTCTTTTTGGCTAGCCGATTGACGACCAATTAACCACGAGTAAACACCAACTACCGCCATTACAGCCCATTGCAGGAACTGCCAATTGAAAGTGAGCTCATTAAAATTCATCGTTTATTCCTTTTTTCCTCTATTTCTGCACACCCAATACATAAATCGGTAACTAAAACCTTTCGACGTTTTTCTGCTATAGGTTCTTCACAAATTCGGCAATAAAAACTTGACACCCCTGTTCTGACTTGATGATTAGCGATGGCTCGTTCACGTGCATCGTTTTCTAATGTTGATGCTCTATCAGCGTTGTCCACTATTTACCTCATTAATATATTTTAGTAATTCAATAAAACGACCAGAGCATTGTCCATATTGGTCGTATAATTCTTTTAGTACTTCAGCTAAAGCATCTGCTGTATTATTTCTGCGTTGAGCTGGTATTTCGCATGGCACGTTTAGTTGTGCTGGTAATACCATTTGTTGTTGCTTCAGCTGCACGGGTGCGTGCTGAGTCGATAAATTGCAAGACACGATCATCAAACACACAATTACTACGGTTAGTAGCAGTGGAATTAAGTGCATCACGTAGCGCATTTGTTGATTGATCATCATATAATTTCCTTTCTGCCATTTGTTGTGATAATGCTGAGCTGGCATCAACAGCATTTTTAGTTAGATGTTTAGTACTATCAATCAATTGATTTAATACGTTAATTGTTTGTGTGGCTTGTGTTATTGCCTGTTTCTGTTTTCCATTATTAACACCAAAACTATAGGCTGTTATGACGGATGTAATTACTAATGCAATTACTAAAAAATAGTTTTTATTGACCACAAAAAAGTTTTTGATTAATTTGTATATATTTTTAATCATCACAAACTCCTAAACCCCAATTTTCAGCTATGTAAACAGGTTGCCAACGGTAGATAATGCGAATCGGATAATTACGGTTTTCTTTAAAATTCACGTTTTTGCGACCGCCATTAATATTTTCAACTACCCCCCAGTAATGAGTTGCATCTTGGTATTCTCGTTTTGCTCGCTGACGATCTCGATTCACCCAACCAAGCCCACCGTTATATGCTGAGAGCGTGAATCCCCATCTATCACAATCACTAGCAGTTTCATTTACGCGTTGATATAACCAATAATCATATTGAACTAAGGCACGCAGTGCCCATGATGGATTGTAAGGCTCATTATTTGCCAGTGTTTTTGGATAAGCATTTGCAATCCAATCCGCCGTTGTAGGCATAAATTGAGCAAGCCCCTGTGCGCCTACTGGTGATTTTGCGTTTACTTTCCATCGAGATTCCTGATGAATTTGCGCTGCAAATAATGAAACAGGTGCATCAAGACCAAATATTGCTCGTGCATTACGTGTCAGTTCCCGTTGATGTTGCTTAGCATCATTAGGCACAGATGCTATCGCAGGCGCTAAATGACAACTAAACAGCATAAATACAATAAGTAAGGTTAAGTAACGCATGGCTATAATCCAAGTGTTACACCAAAAATCACAGCGGAAACAATCAACGCCCGACGAATCAGAACAACCGCAAACAGGGTTCGATACTCATCAAGAACAGGGTATTCCGCACACATTTTTGAATCTATTGCCTCTGGTTGTTCATTTTTTTCTAAAGACTCAATATATTGCTTGGTATAAAAATCAGGACCAAACTCTTTCCAATCGTTATATAAATAACCTCCAGGAGATGCATAAGGAAAAAGCGCACGGTCTAGGTGGTAACCAATCACGGCAGAAAGCAAGACTAAAGCCAGTTTATAAGCAACAACAGGCAACTGTTGAGGTGAGAGCAACGTAATAATTGCAAATAAAGTAATGGCGACTAAATACCACTTAAGTAAACGAATTTGGGATAATTTTTTTATTGGATGTTTCATAAAAAAACCTCATAATTATTAAACATATGAGGTTATTATGATCTTACTTACTTGGAATGTAATTTGAACGGGGGCAGATTATTCCTTATTTTGATTTAAGGTTGACTCAAGATCTTTCATACTAGCGTTTACATTTATTCGGTATATATCTAACTCTTTATTATAAACATCATTTTTTAATTCAATTAATTCTTGTCGTTTTGCTTTTGTTAATGAAGGATTTTTTAACCTTTCATCTATTTTATTTATAAGTTTTTTTTGAGCACTTTCAGCAATAACTTGCTCTAAGCTCTTAAATGAAAAACGAGGTAAAAAAGTACAAATATAATATGAAATACCAAAAGCTATTCCCGGAATTGCCAAACTATATTCTTGTATCAAAGAATGCAATAAACATAGTTTATTCAAGAGAGGGGTTATTAGTGAAATTAAAATTGCTTGAATAGCAAGATAAGCATTTTTATTTAGCACCATTACTCTCCTGTGCTAACTTTTGGAGTCGCCTTATTTCTAATATATTATCAAGTAATTTTTCATCTTTGATATAAATTTTTTTGTTGTGTTTTACCCCATTTTCATCAGTTACAGTTAATTGAATATACTCTAAAGGTTTAAATTTAGCATATATTCTTACAATAACCCCTTTTACAAATAATAGGATTATAATAAAAAGAGTGGTATATATTATAATGTCAAGAACAGACATGATTTCACCTAAATTATTCTACGTTCTTTTGCAGCACGGTGCCGAATAACTTTATCAATAGAATAAGTTGTTTTTGTTATAGCATCTTCTTCTTTTACTGTTTCTATTCGTAATGATACAACAAATAAATCATCTTTGGAAAATCTCATTTGATTTGTGTTAACTCGTTCTAAAAAATTTTCGTCATTCATTGCAACTGTAATATGTTCTCCATCTGGTAAAATAATGCTCCATCCTCTTACTGAAGAAAAATTAACTTTCGCAAAATGTATATTCACTTCTCTTGTTTCTGTTTCTATATCTTTTTGGACAAGAACATTTTTTCTTTTAAAGCTTTTTGCTGAATCTTTTTCTACTTCTGTGAGTATTTCTTGATTATCTGATTTTAATTTAAATAAAGATGATTTTTCAGTTTGTAATGGTTTATAAACTAACTGGTCAATTTCTTTTCTTATAGCTTGGCTTGTTAGTAATTTTTTTACATCTTCTGTACATTCAAGTTCCTTATTACCAACTATTAATTTAGATATACCAGAGCTTTTATCTGTGTTAATTTCTGCTATCTTTTTACCTTTGATTATTTCAAGCGCAGCCCAAATAGAACCAATTGCAGTTGCTGCACCTGTTGTTAAACCTAAAGCTTCTAAGGTATTCATTGATATACCAATGGCTTCACAAATAACTTCAAAAGATCCTTCTTTGTGAGCCTTTACTGTAAGTTTAGGGGATACACCTTCACCATTTAATAATTTATCTGAATGCTCTATTAGTGTGGCTAATGAAGAAAGTGCATTACCTAATATTCTAGCGTCAATCTGATTATGAGAGTATGCATCACCACCGTATACAATTGAAAATTCTGTTTGGTTTGTCATTATTTAATTCCTTATGTAAAAATACTTCTTATCCGCTACAATTCTTTTTTTAACTTCATTTAATTGCTATAAACGCCATTTGCACTTTTAGCGTTTCTGCTAATTCCAAAATCAACTTAACTTTAAGGATATATTATAAATTAATCATTAATAATCTTCATTTTCTCAATAACCTCAAATCTATCAGTGTTTGTTAAATGGCTAACTTCCTCAACTCCACCTTGGGATAAATGTAATCCACTTATTTCAGATGGATTTTTGTAGATTGCAAATTCATATTCTTGATAACCAGTAAACGCACCATATCCATTTTTAGCATTAATAAATACAACATAAATAGTTACATCATGACCATCTATTTTTCCGCGCATATAGCCTTTAAATATATATTGCGCACTATCAGGATCTTTCAGTTTACCCATCATATAATTTTTTATTCTTTTCTCATATTCTGGGTGAGAATCACAGCCAACTAGCCAAAAAACACTAAATACAATTGAAATACAAAATAACCAGGATATTTTATTTATTATTTTCATTTTCGTTCCTCAATTTTCTTTTTTGAATTTCAAGTTCTAATTCGTAAATTACTGTATTGTTTTCAACCAAAATCGGATTTAAATATTTAGTTTGAGAATATAACAACATTGATAAAATTGAGAGCGAAATGATAGAAATGAAAACAATAACAAACAAGGTGTTGCTTGAAAAGAAAGAGTTTGATATACCGTTTGTTAGAATAGACTTTACATTTAATAGCGCAACCAAAAATAAAAACAAGGAAAGTAAAACAATAGAAACCGACGGAACATTCAAATATTTTCGTCTTATTATTATTCTATTTTCTGCCTTAAAACTCCATACCGCATCTAACAGTTCGTTAAATGATAATTGATTCACATCTAGCTGATTATTTTTCAGTTCTATACAGATATTATAAATATTATTAGCCACTTGGCCATCAAAAACATTATTAATACGCTGTTCCACATCATCCCCTTTTTCTTTTAAAACCAATATTATAGTTATTGATATTTTCCGCTGAAACCTGTCCTCCGCTAACGCTGCCAATAGTTTGTTTAGAATTTTGCTGCGCTGTGCCAGCTGTTAAAGCACCGAGAGCAGCAGCTTTAATTGTTATTGGAGCATTGCGATATAAATCTAATAATTCTTTTTCTTCTTTAGTTAGGATTAATCCTAATTGTTTTTCACCAGTTAAAATATATTGGATATCAGCACCAAGTTTCGAAAACGCAATCAAGACATCCATTCCGGGGCTAATTACTCCCGATTCATATCTACTCCATGTTTCACGCTGAATACCAAATAACTCAGCAATTACAGCCTGAGTTAATTTTAACCGCTTTCGCTCTTCTTTAATTCTATCTTTTGGTGATGTAATAGTCACAAAATACCTCTTGACTTTGTGATTTAAAAGTCACAAAATATATCATATAAATTATAAATTAGTTATTAATAACTTATATCAAAGGAGATAAAAATGCCAAACGTTCTCACTCCCGAACAAGTTAAACAACAATTTCAACAAAGAGGTAAAACCATCAAATCTTGGGCGATTGAAAATGGTTACCACCCAGTTGTTGTTTATAACGTTCTAAATGGTTTAAGCCGCGCTCATCGTGGTAAAACACACGATATAGCAGTAAAACTCGGCTTAAAACAAGCCTGCTAACACTGATTGTAACAGTTTTTCATATACAGCAAAAGGCAGAAAAACATGCATAAATCACAAATTTCTACTTCTGGTACACGAATCTTAAAAGTGCTAAAAGCATTGAAAGGCTATACTTTGACTGGCGTATCAAATGGTGATATTGCAAAAATGATAAATGAATCACCAGTAAATGTTACACGGTCGTTACAAACACTAATCGAAGAAGGGTTAGTTATTAAGCTTGATAACGGACTGTTTGCTCATAGTGTACAAATGTTACAGATTGCTCAAGCTCATGCAGTTCACATTTCTAAAATGCAAGATCAAATAAATGAAATAAACCAACGTATTACAGCTGGTGCAAGATAAGGATACCAAAATGGCAAGAATAGCAAATCCAACTAAAGAAGCAATAGAACTACCAGCAATTGATGAGCAAAGGATTAATGATGCAATGAACAACTTTACTTCTATTCAAAGTGAATATAATGAAGAACGTGACTTAGTTAATCAATTGTTAGGCCAATCCCAGATGGCTGATGCGTTTGCTAAATTTTCGAATACCGTCTTCATTTCTAAATTATCTTATGTAAAAGAAAATAAGCTATATCAGTATATTACAAATAATAAAAGTGAAGATTCGTCTTCAAAAAATACATGGGAAGGTTTTTGCAAGTTGCTAGGTTGGACTCCACAACATGCAAATGAAGCGATAGCAAATTTACATTCACTTGGAGAAGAAGCTCTAGAATCCATGTCTCGCATGGGTATCGGTTATCGTGAATTACGCCAATATCGTAAATTACCGGAAGACCAAAAAACGGCACTGATTGAAGTAGCGAAAGCTGGTGATAAAGAATCGTTAGTTGAACTAGCAGAAGAATTTATTTCCAAAAACAATAAAGAAAAAGATTTGCTCAAAAAAGAAAACAGCAATTTACAAGCTGACTACAAGGCGCTTAGCAAACGTAATGCTGATGTTGCTAAAGAAAAAGAAGAGCTAGCGATAAAATTAGCTCAATTTGAAATGAAAACCGTGCCACTTGATGAGCGTTTAGAGCCGTTTAAAAAACAAATAGCAGAAACCCAATCACGCATAGATAAGCTATTTGAAGAACAAAGGCAGTATGTAGACATAATGTATAAATTAATGCTCGATATAATGGAAAATGACCCTGATTACGATCCTGAAAAACCATATTCATTACCCGAATCAATGCAAATAGCATTATTAACGTTAAATGGTTCGGCCGTATTAACTTTAGATCAAGCTCGTTATGTGCATCGTGAACTTTGGAACAAATTTGACAGCGATATTATGGAAGCCCAACAACGACAAGAATCTTTAGTAAATGAGAATGTCCAAGATTTATATAAATGATATTTCATATCAAAGGAATTAAAAATGGTATCACCTAATATTCGCAACTATTTAAATGAATTAGCAATTAAGCTAGATAAGACAGAGTTTGGTTCAAGAAGCACTATTATGAATGAAGCTAAAGAATTTTTAGGTGTTTCTAAGCAAACCATTTATCGACAATTAAAAGAATTTTGTGGTTGGTCAAGTGATCGAAAATGTAGATCTGATAAAGGTGATACAAGTGTTTCTGATGTTTCTTTAAATGTTGTCGGGGCAATATGTAAAGAATCAGTGCGTGATAATGGTAAACAAACTATGTTTACTACCACCGCAACAAGTATCGCAAAACAAAATGGTTATGAAATTAGTGTAAGTACTAATCATTTTGCAAGATTATTACGCGTTCGCAAAATGAATGTAAAAGCACAACAAGTGGCAAATCCCGTCCAGTCATTACGAGCATTACATCCCAATCATGTACACGAAGTAGATCCATCTCTATGCCTAATTTATTACATGAAAGATAAACAGCATATTATGCGTGATCGTGATTTTTATAAAAACAAGTTAGAAAACTACGCAAAAGTTAAATATAAAGTCTGGCGCTATACGCTGTATGATCGAGCATCAGGTGTCATTATTCCGTGGTATGTCGAAGCTGCAGGCGAAAATCAGCATTCATTATTCCAGTTTTTAATGTTCGCCTGGGGTAAGCAAGATGGACGTTTATTTCATGGTGTGCCACAGCTGCTTTACTGGGATAAAGGTTCGGCTAATACATCATCAGCAATTAAGAATTTGCTAGACCATTTAGAAGTTAAGTATCTAGAACACGAAGCCGGTAATGCAAGAGCTAAAGGTGGTGTTGAAAATGCCAATAATATCATCGAAACACAATTTGAAAGCCGTTTAAAGTTTCAACCTGTCAGTAGTATTGAAGAGTTAAATCATGCAGCAATGAACTGGGCGGAAGCATATAACGCCAATCGTTTACCGGGGCAAGATACCCGATTACGTCGCATTGGACTTGTTGAACCCGTGTCACGTCAATCACTTTGGCAACATATTACGGCAGAACAATTACGCACATTACCATCAATAGAAGTTTGTCAGGCATTAATGGCAAGTCGCGAGCAAGAGCGACAAGTTAAAGCTGATTTAACCATTAGTTTTAAACATCCACAAGCTGATAGTTCGTTGATTTATAGTTTAAAAGGTTTAGATGGTATCGCTGTGAAAGATAAAGTCAGTGTGCGTTCATTGGTATACGGTGATTGTGCTATTCAAATTGAGGTGCCACGCTATGATGGCGAAGCACTGATTTATCGGGTTGAGCCAGACCGCAATTTTGATAAATTTGGACAACGTTTAGATGCTCCAGTCATTGGCGAGGAATATAAATCTAAAGGTAACACCGAAATTGAACAAGCAGCGAAAGCAATGGATCAAGTTGCATACCCTGACATGACCGAAGATGAAATCAAAAAGGCAAAACAAAAACAAGTTGCACCGTTCGGTGGCAAACTCAATACACTCAGTTATCTAGAAGATATTAATCATCCAGCTTATTTCGAACAAAAAGGAAGTGAAATTGATACACCGGAACATTTAAAGCCAGCTACCACAACATTAACGCTAACAGCAGCTTTAATGCGGATTACTTGTGAAATCGGTCGCAAATTAACAACTGATGAAAACAAATGGTTATCAGCACGTTACAAAGATGGTGTGCCAGAAGACTCATTGGATTCATTAATTCATACATTCAAAACACCTATTGCTGTAGGTGATGGTACAACAGGAATATTCAGGAGTGTTAAATAATGTTGAAATTAAAAAATGTAATGAAGAAATTCAATATCAAGCAAGCACAGTTAGCTAAGTGCATTGAATACAGGGGTAATTGCATAAGTCAGGCCGTTATTAATTTAATTGTGAATCGCAACATCTGGCCACGCTCTATTGAACGTGCAGAGCTAGAGCAGAAAATTGAAAGAGCATTAATAAAATTAGGTTTAAGCAATGATTATTTGCTAAATATTTTTGAAGAAGAAACTGACACAGCCGAAATCTTGGCGGACGACGCTGTGTCAGTTGACTCAAATGAGAAATTAACAAAGGAGTCAGCATATATGTTACTACGAAAACAAACAATAAATCGAGATGCACGTGCTCATTTTCGCATTCCTAGAGATCCATTTACGGATGAAATGACCGAAGATGCCGACGTTTATCTATCCGATGATATTCGTTATGTTCGTGCCGCAATGCGTCAAACCGCTCAGCACGGCGGTATGTTAGCTGTTATTGGTGAAAGTGGTAGTGGTAAATCAACATTGCGTCACGATCTGATTGATTTCATCAATATCAATCATGAACCCATAACGGTTATTGAACCATACGTACTAGGTTTAGAGGACAATGAAGTTAAAGGTAAGTCGCTCAAAAGTATGGATATTAGTAGTGCGATTATTAGCTCTATTAACCCGCAAGCAAAACCACGTCGAAGTGCTGAGGCACGTGCTCGTCAAATGCATGAGTTACTCAAGAACAGCGCATTATCAGGTCGTAAACATCTGCTGATAATTGAAGAGGCGCACGGATTGCCAATTCCAACATTGAAACATCTAAAAAGATTTTATGAACTCCAAGAGGGTTTTAAAAAATTACTGTCAATTATCCTAATTGGACAAACAGAGTTGCAAACAAAATTATCAGAATATAACCCAGAAGTTCGTGAAGTTGTGCAACGTTGTGAAGTGGTAAATCTTAAACCGTTGGATTTCAAAGTCGAAGAGTATATCAAGCATAAATTTGCACGTGTTGATATGGACTATTCAGCATTATTTGACGCATCCGCATTTAATGAAATCATCAACCGATTACGTGTTGCAACAACACGTCGAGGTGAAAAGCAAGTGCGGTCATTATGTTACCCGCTAGCAGTAAATAACCTTGTTTCTAACGCACTAAATCTAGCTGCACGCATTGGTGCACCAAAAGTTACAGGTGAAATAATTATTGAGTGTATCAAAGATCGTGGAGATATGTAATGAAAAAGGTAAATAATCAAGTAATCAATAATGCTATAAATGCTGTCAATAAAGCAATCAACACATTAGCCAATGAAGAATTAACGGTTATTGGTTTTTATCATGATTCGCTATCAAAACCAACAATTGAAATCGAACACCATCCAAAATGCAATAAGTTTATAGCCACTGGTACAGCAATATATTACCGACATGAAGGCTATTACAGATTCGGGCAATTTGAACTAAACGGTTGCCGGATAGTATGGAAAGAGCGTGATATAAGCCGATTACATTAATTGAGGAGTGACATCATGTTAGAAGAAAATAAATATTTAAAAGATCGTAAGGGTCGTTTAGTTCCAATCAAACAAATTAATGAACATGATATTGAAATGGATGCGTTCGTACATAAGCAAGTAAGTAAAGCTAAAGAACTGCAAGCAGTGTTACGGCAATTTAAACAAAATGCATTTGATGATTGTTATGCATTTATGGGGTTATTAGCTGAAAAATACAATCGAAAAATTGGTGGGCAAAAAGGTAATGTCACATTTAGTACGTTTGATGGCTCTATGCAGATACGTATTGCAGTACAAGACACACTGACATTTGGTCCAGAATTACAAATTGCAAAACAAATTATTGATGAATGTCTCAATGATTGGGCTAAAGATGCCAATCAAAATTTAAAAACGTTAATTACAGATGCATTTGAAGTTGATAAAGAGGGTGAACTCAACACTGGGCGGATATTGTCATTAAGACGAATAAAAATCCAAGATAAACGCTGGGAACAAGCTATGGATGCAATATCAGAATCATTACGCATTGCTGTATCTAAAACATATATCAATTTTAAAGAAAAGGATCATTTAGGTAAATACAATAATATTTCACTAGATATTGCGGGAGTTTAATTATGACTGTTGAATTCAACCCGAAAAGCAAATCATGCTATTGCTTCAGCGTACCTAATGGCACTTGGTTTCATTTGTTAAAAACATCAATAATTAAAGAGTTTTTAAATAATCCACCGTTAACAAACGATCCAATCTATGCCACTAAAAAACAAGCTATTAAATGTGCTGAAGCTGTTAAAAATTGGCAACCAACTGAATTTTGGTTTGGCAGTGATCCCGAAAAAGGCAAACAAATATTTATTGAGTTCTTTGAAAGATGTAACGGTTTTGAAACCTATTAATAAAGGATGCAACAATGCAACAGCAAGATTTTTATATTTTACATCAGTTTATATTAAGCAACATTGCTAATTTTATAGCGATTTGCAAAGAACGCGGATTATCTGAATGCGAAGCTGACCGAATCATTGACGAGCTAAAGGAACTTGCAGATGACTAATTTAATTAACTTTGATCCAAATTATGTAGCAAATTTCAATAGAGCAAAACAAAAAATAAAATTGATTTTTGGCGTATGGAATTATAGAGCTGAATTTATAATTGACGTTGAAATAAATAGTTACGGAATGAACTCATTCAGATTCGCTATTAAAAAAGTTTACGATTCTATTTTTGATGAAAAAAAAGGATTCGCATTTTTAAATCTAACCAATACCGATGGAATTACATTACAAGATTGGGATGAAGAAAACAACGAAGAGGAATGGTTGGAATCAATTCTAATTAGTGCAGAAATCATTTCCTATCAAAAAGGTAAGTTATGGGAATAAATTATAGGTTTTCAAATCCCATTCGATATATACCTGACCATCATGTTTCGATAAGCCATGAACATTCGTTTATGCGCATAACTGACGGTCAGGGATATATTGACGGTAATTTATACGACGAGCTATACGCTGAATACATCAAGTTAAAATCAATAATTTATTGTTTAAGGATAAAATCTATGAAGCATAAATATATAAGATTAATTCACATTGCAAAGTCCCAGTTAAATATAGATGACGATACATATCGCCATCTATTACAAGCGCTAACCAAAAAAAGCAGCACTAAAATGATGACAATTCGGGAATTAGAAAAAGTACTAGATAATCTAAAATCAAAAGGTTTTAAAGTTAAACCACCAAAAAAAGCGGGAAAGATAACTGCTACAGAACCTGTTCACAAAAAAATACGCTCATTATGGCTAAAACTAGCTGAGGCAGGTAAAGTAAAAAACCGTTCTGAAAAAGCCATCAATTCATATGTAAAACGTATGACTGGTGTTGAAGTGATGGATTGGCTGACTGAAAAGCAAGCAATGGTTGTAATTGAAAGTCTAAAATGTTGGCAAGCACGTATATAAAGGAAGAGGCATGAAATTAACACGTTGCCCAATTTGTCATAACGAAATTAATTTAGAAGCATTGATGGAAGATGATTCTGGCAGGGAACTACTTATATTAGTAAGTAATTTAAACTATGGCTGTGCTAAACCGATGATTGCCTATATTGGTTTATTTCGTACTCAAAAATCAAATTTGAGTAATTCTAGAGCAGTAAACTTAATTAATGAAGTTCTAAAATTATATCAACCAAGCAGGCATCTAGCTCACGCACTACGAGAAACAGTTAATAATATTCACGCTAAGCGTTTAACTAGTGAGTATAAACCGTTTAAAAATCATAACTACTTAAAATCTGTTTATGAATCAACTAAGCATTTATTTGCATATGTTGAACATAAAGAAGAAGACAAACCAATTCGTAGTAGTAATGAAGAGTATTTTGAACAGATGTATAGAGCCGGTATCGATTTTAATAAATTAGAAAAAAATATACCTGGTGCACTAGATTGGTATAAGAAGAAAACAGGAGCGTAAATTATGACTAAGTCTGCAATGTCTATTAAACGTCATGAATTACTAACACATGTATCATTATCTGTAGCTAACGATGCGATGGATTACGGTTTACCTGAAGATATTGCAGCACAGTTAGGTGATAGCATTGCAAATACAATTTCAGAATTATTTGGTGGTCAAAATTTCACATTCCCACGCGATTACATTTTTAAATTAAATCAGCGAGACTTGCAGATTTATGATTCATTCAAGGGTAACAATTACGCAGAACTTAGTCAAAAGTATAATATGACAGAGCGAGGCATTCGCAAGGTAATCGATCGTGTTCACAAAAGAATGATAAAAGAAAAACAACCAACCTTATTTGATTTCAACGATGCCTAATCAATTTTTAGAGCAAAAATTTTTAGGCAATTTTTTATTTCATATTTTGTAACACTTTTTCAAAAAACAATTTCATTATTTCCCTGTTTATTTTGTTATATCCCATTTATCTCATCATTCTGTTATTATTTATCATGTTCTATTTCAATATGTTTAATCACAAGGGTTAAGAACGATATTCTAGACTTTTTTTGTAAAAAAGAGTAATGTGTGCGGTTTGTCTCGTGGTTCGTGAACCTCCCACGCTAAAAAACTAAGGAAAATTATGAGTAACGTTACATTATTAGGCGATCAGTCTGTTCGCTATCCAACAACCTATAGTCCAGAAATTCTGGAAACTTTTGATAATAAACATCCCGGTAATGATTATTTTGTTAAATTTAATTGTCCGGAATTTACCAGTCTTTGTCCTATTACTGGGCAACCTGATTTTGCCACAATTTATATTTCTTATGTGCCTAACATCAAAATGGTTGAAAGCAAATCTCTTAAGCTATACCTGTTTAGCTTTCGTAATCATGGTGATTACCATGAAGATTGCATCAATATCATTATGAAAGATCTGATCAAATTAATGGATCCTAAATACATTGAAGTGTGGGGTAAATTCACACCACGTGGAGGTATTTCAATTGATCCTTATGCCAATTATGGTAAAGCTGATACTCGGTGGGAGCAAATTGCGCTCAATCGTTTAGCGAATCATGATCTTTATCCTGAAAAAGTCGATAATCGCTAATTTGTTCAATCTGACAGGAATTTTTTAATGAAAAATCGTAAAGCACTCGTGATATTTTCTGGCGGGCAAGATTCGACTACGTGTTTATTACAAGCCATTGCCGATTATGGACGTGAAAATGTTGAAACTATCAGCTTTCAATATGGTCAACGTCATAGTATTGAATTAGATAAAGCTAAATGGATTGCTGAAGATTTAGGTGTCAAGCAAACCGTTATTGATACATCGGTTATTAAACAGACGACCAATAACGCTTTGATTGACGATTCACAAGAAATTAAAGCTGCACAAGATGGCGATTATCCAAATACGTTTGTCGATGGTCGTAATATGCTGTTTTTATTGTTAGCCGGTTGTTATGCCAAACAGCAAGATATTAAAGATATTATTATCGGCGTATGTGAAACCGATTTTAGTGGTTATCCAGATTGTCGTGATATTTTTATTAAATCCATGAATGTATCTATGAATTTAGCGATGGATTATGCGTTTAATATTAAAACCCCGTTGATGTATCTTACTAAAGCTCAAACATGGGAAATGGCTGATAAATTGGGTTATCTTGATTATGTTCGTCAAAATACTCATACCTGTTATTACGGTGTAGAAGGGGGATGCGGTAAATGTCCAAGTTGTATGCTGCGTGATAAAGGTCTACAAGAATATCTGGCCAAAACTTAAAAAATATTTATCTGGGTTCTCTCACCCCATTAAAAAAGGAAACAAATATGTATTTGAACGTTCATTCACAATTGATTGAAAAACAATTTACTCGACAGCAAAAGCATAAAGCACTAGGCTGGTTAGCTTTTTTTCATATTATTGTTATTGCTTCCAGTAACTATTTGGTGCAAATTCCATTTGATATTTTTGGATTTCATACTACTTGGGGAGCCTTTACATTTCCATTTATTTTTTTAACCACTGATTTAACTATCCGTATTTTTGGTGCCAGTTTGGCAAGAAAAATTATCTTTGTGGTTATGATTCCCGCTTTACTGTTTTCATATCTGATTTCGGTTCTATTTTTCGAAACCCATTGGGTAGGTTGGTCAGCATTGACCCAATTTAATAGCTTTGTTTTTCGCATAGCATTAGCCAGTTTTGCAGCTTATTTAGTTGGGCAATTAATGGATATTACTGTTTTTAACTATTTAAGAAAAAATCAATTTTGGTGGGTAGCACCTTCAGCTTCAGCAATCTTTGGTAATGGTATAGATACTATTGTCTTTTTTGCTATTGCCTTTTACAAAAGTAGTGATGAATTTATGGCTAATCATTGGGGTGAAATTTCGTTAATGGATTATAGTTTTAAAATCTTAATTTGTGGTTTATTCTTTTTACCATTATATGGAATTATTTTGAATTTTATCTTAAAAAAATTAACTGCAAAAAAGCAATAAATCGACCAGTTTTTGCTTAATAATTCTGAAATTGTCAACATTTAGAACTTATTGATAACGCAATAAGTTCTAAATGTGAGTAATACTACTTTCCAATAATCACAGATCAACGATTCTTTCAAAAATTTAGTTGTTTACCTAAAAATTCAATTTATCTGTAAAGATATTTTGCTAAATGTTTGGTGACAGTGCATAATATCGGCAAAAAATAGTCACAACATTTAGTGAAATAAAAGGAATTGGGTGGAATCATGAGATTAATAAAACTCTTAGCTATGTTGGGTTTGTTTTTAACACTATGTGCACAAGCAAAAAACAACGAGCTAACGACAAATATAACCGCTAATCAAAAAAATAGCACAACTCAAAACTCGAGTGTTAATTCGCAATTGCATAATGTATTTAATCCAACACCAGAATTAATCGAAAAATATAAAGATAAAAAATTTGAAATTCTTGATTGTTCGGAGATGATTATTGATGGATCAAGTACTTTAGTCGTGACTTTTTCTGTTCCACTTCTTCCTAAATTAAATTTTTCAAATTTACTGAAATTAGTTGACAAGGAAACAGGTGTTGTCGATGGTGACTGGGAGTTGTCTGATAATGGTTTGGAATTAAGACATCGTTATCTTGCACCAAATCGTAAATTAGATTTAACCATTGATAAAATGTTAACGGCGATTAATAACAAGAGTTTACAATCAGTTTATGAAAAAGAATTAACCACTCGGGATCGTCAGCCATTAGTAAATTTTGCAAGTACTGGATTATTATTACCGAGTAAGTCCATGAGTGGATTACCTGTGACGACATTGAACGTTAATAAGGTCGACATAAACTTTTTTAAAATTAAGCCAGAAAAACTAAGTGATTTCTTTGATAAATTTGGCTTTATTAATATGCTATATGCTTGGCGCTCTGAAGAACTCAATAGTTATGCTGATTTAGTTTACTCGTCACGTTTTGATCTCAATCCTAAACCTAATGCCCAAGAAACTGTTTTAGTCAATCTTTCTAAAATTAGTGAACTTAAACAAGAAGGTGTTTATGTTGCGGTGATGAATGAAGCTGGAACTTACAATGAATCAAATCCAGCAACCCTATTTTCAATAAGTAATATTGGTGTTTCAGTTCATAACTACAAAAACCGTAGATTTTCGGTTATGGCTCATGGTTTAGATGATGGTAAACCTCTTGCAAATATCGAAATATCTTGTCGTTATGTAACAATAAAAGACGACGATTGTAGTGTTTCGGAAAAAACAGATAAAGATGGTTATGCTGAATTTTCTATGAATACCCATGATGACAATTGGATATTGCTTGCCAATGATGGAAAACAAACTTCATTTATATATGTCGATCGCAATGCCCTTAATTTGACTGAATTCGATTTATCCGGTACACCTTATTCTCATGCACAATTATTTGTTTTTGGTCCACGAGATCTTTATCGTCCAGATGAAACCGTCTATTTTAATGCATTATTGCGTGATGCGGATGGACAACCATTGCCTGATCAACCAATTATTGCCGATGCGATTTCAACTGATGGGCGTGTAGTTAAAAATTTTCAATTAAAAAGCAGTGCTAATACCAATGGTTTATATCAGGCAAATTTTGTCATTCCATCTGATGCGGCAACAGGTAAATGGTCAATTCGTTTTAATTTAGGAGATGATATATATCGTTATTGGTATTTCAACGTGGAAGAATTTTTGCCAGAACGTATGGCGATGGAAATAACCAGTTCGTCAGACGGTCCAATATTAAACGATGAAGATGTTAACTTTGATATCAAAGGTTGGTATTTGTATGGTGCACCAGCATCAGATAATCGCCTAAACGCAAATGTTTATTTAAAGAAAGTTGACTCCATTGCCGGATTAGCCGATTTCAAAATTGGTTCAGTGACAGATGGTAGTCTTTATAGTGAACTTGGTTCTTTTGAAGAAACATTAAATAACGATGGCTTAACCCAGCTTCATATTAAAAGGAGTAATTGGGCAAATTTACATTCTCCAGTGAAAGTAGTTTTACAAGCGAGTTTACTCGATTCAGGAGGTAGGCCGGTTACACGTTATGCAACTCAAACCATTTGGCCTGCTAATCAATTACCAGCTATCCGAGCATTGATTGGCGATTCACCTTATTATGATTGGAATACTGATAATTATTATGATCGTCCTACCGTTGATATAGGGACTAATGCGGAATTTGAAATTGCTTATGTTGATCTAGACGGTAACAAACTGGCCACAAACTCCTTAAAAACAAGATTGATTCGTGAACGTCGTGAATATTATTGGACTTGGTCAAGTGAAGATGGCTGGCAACTTAATCATAATTCCAGTGAGATTGTTATTTCGGAAGATCAGCTATCAATTGAAAAGGATAGTACGACGAAAATAAGCTATTTAACCAGTGATTATGGATCTTATCGTGTTGAAGTGATCGATGAAGCGTCTAAAGTAGTGACAAGCTTTCGCTTTTGGTCAGGTTATGATTGGGAGGATAATACACGTGGTACGAAATCAGTACGTCCCGATCAAGTTAAGTTAAGTATTGATAAACCATTTTATAATGTCGGTGATGTGGCTAAAGTCAACGTTCAAGCCCCAGTTGCAGGCTCTGGTTATATCTCTCTTGAAACGAATGATGGTATCATTTGGAAAAAAGCAATTACTGTTGGCGAAAAAGGTTTAGATGTCGATATACCAATTAAAGATTGGGGAAGACATGATATTTATATTAATGCCATGATAATCCGTCCATCAACTAATGCGGCCGTACAAACAGTAAAACGAGCAATTGGTTTACTTTATTTACCTACTGATACAACAAATCGCCATTTAAATATTTCAATAAATGCACCAAAACAAGTGAAACCAGAAAGTACTGTGCCAATTAAAATCAAAATGGATGAAAAATTTATCCAAAAAGATAAAAAAGTCACAGTGTTAGTTTCAGCTGTTGATTCTGGTGTATTAAATATTACTGATTATATTACGCCAGATCCTTATGCTGGATTTTTAGGGCGTAAACGTTATGATGTCGATATTTTTGATGTTTATGGTAAGTTAATTGAGGCTTCAGGGCGTAATGTTAACATGAGTTTTGGTGGTGATGCGATGGGCGCTGGCGGAAAAAAACCGTCTAATGAAGTTCTTATTGTTGCTCAACAATTGAAAACCATTCAGTTAAATGACCAAGGTGAGGGTGTTATTGATTTACCATTACCTAATTTTAATGGTGAATTGCGCATCATGGCGCAAGCATGGGATGACAATCGTTTTGGTAAAGCAGAAAAAACGATGAAAGTTGCCGCTCCTGTTATTGCCGAATTAACAACTCCGCGCTTTTTATCTGGGGGAGATCAAGCAGTATTAGCATTAGATCTTCATAATTTGACTGATACGACTCAAAATATGCAAGTTGAAGTATCAACGACGGGGTTAATTCATCAAAATGATGTAAAATCTATCCCTGTCAGACTTGATAGCAAACAAAAAAATATTATTCAAATTCCTGTTGTCGCAGATTATGGTTATGGTAAAGGTACTGTAAATATAAATGTGAAAGGGATTGTTATTGATGATAATTCAGATTTTGATATTCATCGTTCATGGGCTATCGGCGTAAGACCAGCCTATGCTGCAACTACAAGATATTTTGAAGTAGTGTTAGATGAAAAGAAAAGTTGGAAATTACCTGACGAAGCGTTAATGGGACTGATTGAAAATACCATTGAAGGGCAATTGGTTATCTCTAATCAACCACCACTGAATATCGCTCAATATATTAAAAGTTTATTTGCCTATCCTTATGGCTGTTTAGAACAGACAACCAGTGGCTTATTCCCATCTTTGTATGCTAACAGTGAACAGCTTGCACAGTTAGGTATTAAAACGGATTCTGATGATAAGCGCCGAGAAAAAATTCAAAAAGGCATTTCACGAATTTTATCAATGCAACGTAGTAATGGTAGTTTTGGTTTATGGAGTAATCATAGCGAAGAAGAACATTGGCTTACTGTTTATGCTACTGACTTTTTATTGCAAGCTAAAGAGCGAGGTTATCAGGTGAATGATAAAGCTCTTGATGCAGCAATGTCGCGTCTTGGTCAATATATTTATGATACTTCTGCATTTAATAATCTTTATTATGGGGATGAAAATGCACTTGAGTTTGAAAAACTCTCTATTAAAGCTTATGCGTTGATGATACTGTCTAAACAAAATAAGATTACCTCAGCGATGCGTAATGAGATTAATTATTTATCAGATAAGATCAGCAAAGATAAATCATTTATCTATAGTCCGTTACCTTTGGCTCAATTAGCCGTAAGCGCTAAGTTAAATGGTTTGACATCTGTTTATGATAAATTATTACCATTAATCTTCACTACTCCGTATAACTACAGTACATGGCGGGGTAATTATGGTACTGAGATTCGTGATCAAGCATTAATTTTATCGTTATTGATAGAAAACGACATGGACACAAAAAATCAAGCCAATTATTTAGTTAATTTATCAGAATTATTAAAAAATAAACGTTATTACTCAACTCAGGAGTTAAATTCATTATTTATTGCTGGTTGGTCATTAGAGCAACATAAAAAAGATGATAAATTTAAACTGGCAATAAATGATAGTATTGTTGATGTTAATTCAGTCTATTCTCATTCCTATAATTATGAAGTTTTAAGTCAAGGGTTATCTATCAATAATTCAGAACATGATAGACCACTTTATGCTAAATTTTCGCTTTCTGGGTATGGAAAAACGCCACCGGCACCAACATCGAAAGATGGTTTCTTCAATATTACTCGAACCTATTACGATCTACATGGCAATGAAATAAATCCATCCCAATTAGAAGTGGGTTCCATGATGGTTGTGATTTTAGATGTAACATCAAAAGAACCTGTTCATGATGCATTGATTGTTGATTACTTACCAGCTGGGTTAGAACTTGAAAATCAAAATCTTTCAAATAGTAGCGTGAATTTATCATCAATTCCTGGTGTATCTGATTTATTGAAAGATGATGATGTAAGTCAACTTAAATATCAGGAATTTAGAGATGATAGATATGTTGCTGCTGTTAATATCCAAAATTATAAGGAACGCCAAAAATATCATAAACGTGTTGCTTATTTAGTTAGAGCGGTAACAACAGGTAATTACATGATTCCTTATCCTTATGTTGAATCTATGTACCGTCCTGAACGTTTTGCAATCGGACAATCACCAGATTTGATGACGATATCTGTTCCTAATAAAGAAAGTAATTAATCAAGGGATAGTAAAAATTCCAATACTATCGCTAAGATTAACTTCATTGACTATTCCGCCAATAGCGTTGGCGGAATTTTTATTTTTTTAAAATTGTGTTGGATAATTGAATATCAATAATGAAAAAGTTCTTTTATAAATCATTTCTTTTTTTATTATTATTATCAGTTTTATTGGTCGGCAGTTTTTTTGTCTTGGATTATTTTTTTCCATTATCTATTTCGCAAAATAAAACAACACAAACCGTTGTTGCTCAAGATGAAACACCTTTATGGCGATTTGCTGATGAAAAGGGTATTTGGCGTTATTCGGTAAGCCTTGATGAAGTTCCTGATTATTATCTTGATGTGTTATTAAATTATGAGGATCGTTATTTTTATAATCATATTGGTATTAATCCGATGTCGTTATTTCGTGCTGCTTGGCAAAACATATCCAATAATAAAATTATTTCAGGCGGTAGCACCATTTCAATGCAGGTGGCTAGGTTACTCTCTCCCCATGATCGAACAATTATCGGTAAATTAAAACAAATCTTTCGGACTTTTCAACTTGAACTACATTATAGTAAAGAAGAGATTTTAACTTTATATATTAATCATGCGCCTTACGGAGGCACAATTGAGGGTATCGGAGCCGCTAGCTGGTCTTATTTTGGTAAACAACCTAAAGCATTAACTCGAAGTGAAGCAGTATTATTGGCGGTATTGCCTCAAGCACCGAGTCGATTAAGACCCGATCGATTTCCTGAAAGAGCTAAGCAAGCTCGTGACAAAGTATTAGATAGACTTGCTCAATATGATGTTTGGCCAAAAGAGTTGATTGAACAAGTTCGACGTGATGAAGTTTGGGTTTATCCACGAAAAGCACCACAGTTAGCACCATTATTGGCTTATCGTTTAAAACAGCAATATCCTAATGATAATATTATTCATTCCACTATTGATGTTTCTATTCAATATATTTTAGAAGATCTTGCTATTAATCGAAAAAAACAGCTCCCGCCTAAAACATCATTGGCAATTTTAGTGGTAGATCATGACGATATGACGGTTAAAGGATATGTTGGTTCTGCTGACTTTAATGATAAAGAGCGTTTTGGTCAAGTCGATATGATTAGAGCGTTACGCTCTCCTGGTTCTACACTCAAACCTTTCATTTATGCCTTTGCTATTGATGAAGGTATGATTCATTCTGAATCGTTACTACAAGATATTCCGCGTATTACTACCGATTATCGACCAACTAATTTTGATGAGGGTTTTCATGGGCCTGTTAGTGCTTCTGATGCATTGAGTAAATCATTAAATTTACCGGCAGTTCAATTAATTGAGTTATATGGTCCAAAAAGGTTCGCAGGAAAACTCGCGGGTATTGGTTTACCTTTATCCTCTATCGCAAATGATCCGAATATTTCCTATATATTAGGTGGTGCTTCACTTAGAATGGATAACCTTGTTAGTGCATACAGTGCATTTGCAAAGCACGGGGATGTGAGCCCCTTGCGATATACTCAATCTGATCCTTTAATTAATAAACCCTTTATCTCTGATGGTAGTGCATGGATAACACGGCAAATGTTAATTAATAGCAATTTATTAGCATATAAAACAGGAACCAGTTATGGTTATCGCGATGCTTGGGCCGTTGGTATAAATCCTCGATATTTAATAGGCATTTGGGTAGGACGCCCTGATGGTACGCCTGTTGTTGGGCAGTATGGTTCAATGTCTGCAACTCCAATTTTACAACAAGTAAATTCGATTTTGTTAAATAGAGAAAATCGTTTAAATCATCCTCTCCTTACTTATGAGAAACCTGAATCAGTCTCAAGCGCCCAAATTTGTTGGCCATCAGGGCAGCCACTTCCTGAATCTGATCCTAATTGTCATCGTCAAAAAACAGCATGGGTATTAAATAATATGTTGCCACCAACATTAAGCACCTATAGTGAATTAAAAAACAATATTTATCGTTCAGGTTGGATAAATATTTGGGTAAATGATCGCGGTGAGCGTGTAGCCGCTGATTGTATAGGAGCACAAAAAAAACAGATAGCTTTATGGCCAATTTCATTAGAAAATTGGTTGTTAACTAAAGAAAGACGACAATCTTTACTGCCCCCAATTGATAAAAAATGTCCTGTAATGGGTAAAGATATTTTTGCCTCACTTAATATTGTTGGTTTACGGGATAAACAACTCGTTAGAGCATTACCAGGCAATAATCAAGTCACGATTGATTTAATTCCTGAAGGTGGATTTGGTGAAAAATGGTGGTTTTTAGATGGTACTTTAGTGGCTAATTCAAAGGATAATGAAAAAGTCGCTTTAACTGTGACTAAAAATGGAAAACATCGTTTACTGGTATTAGATGAAAGTGGACAAATTGTCCGAATAAATTTTATGTCAGATTAATAAAGGTACATTAACATGGCGATTGAACAAACTCTCAGCATTATTAAACCTGATGCGGTAAAAAAACAGATTATTGGCGAAATTCAAACAAGAATTCACCAAGCTAAACTCGATATTATTGCTATGAAAATGGTGAGGTTAACAAAAGAACAAGCTGAAGGTTTTTATGCTGAGCATAAAGACAAGCCCTTTTTTGCTAATTTGGTAAAATTTATGATGTCTGGACCAATTGTTGTTCAAGTTTTACAAGGTGAAAATGCCATTGAACGCTACCGACAACTTATAGGACCTACAGATCTATCTAAAGCCGCTGCTGGGACTTTAAGAGCCGATTTTGCGAACAGTATGAGAGAAAACGCCGTACATGGTTCCGACTCTTTAGCATCAGCAGAACGCGAAATTGCTTATTTTTTTGTTGATAGTGAGATATTTCGTTAGGTGATTATTATTTAACAAAGAGTTATAAAACTTATGAAAATTACCTATAAACAATTAACGAGTGCAGTGGAACAAAAATTATTGACTCATCAGCAGGCAGAACAATTATGGCTGTTTTTCCAAGAACAGAATAAACATCTACCTAGCTTTCAATTTACGCATATATTGTATTATCTAGGAGGTTTGATTGCGATAGGTGCGATGTCACTATTTATGACTTTAGGTTGGGAGCATTTAGGCGGTATTGGTTTATTGTGTATTAGTGCGATTTATGCCATCACTGCACTTTGCACTGCACAATTTTTATTGAAACGTTATCATCTGATCATTCCAGCGAATATATTAATAACGTTAGTGATTGTATTAACGCCTTTAGGGGTTTATGGACTTGAAAATGCTATAGGCGTTTGGGATAACCATTATGATTACAGAGATTATCATCGATATATTGACTTTCGGTGGTTATTTATGGAGTTAGCGACCGTATTGGTTGCTGTTTGTCTAATTCTTCGATATCGATCTTCTTTTTTATTTATGCCACTAGCATTTACACTCTGGTATATGAGTATGGATCTTACACCTTATTTAGTTCATTTATTGGGTTATGCAAAAAACGATATTAATTATTCGGATTATTTCAATATGCGTCAACAAGTATCGCTATGGTTTGGATTATTGGTTGTTGTGGTGGCCTTTCTTATTGATATAAAGAATAAAAGTGATAAAGATTTGTCATTTTGGCTCTATTTATTTGGTGTTCTCACTTTTTGGGGCGCATTAAGTTCAATGGAATCAGACAGTGAGTTAAATAAATTTTTCTATTTCTGTATTAATTTACTCATGATACTAATAGGGGTAATAATCGTTAGAAGAGTTTTTGTTATTTTTGGCGGTTTAGGAATAACGGGATATTTAAGTTATCTGTCATATGACGTGTTTGAAGACAGTCTACTGTTTCCTTTAGCCTTAACAATAATAGGTTTATCTATTATCGTGGCAGGTATTTTTTGGCAACGTCACGAAAAAGCAATAAACATTTATTTATTGCAATCTGTGCCACCAGGATTAAGAAAATATCTTGAATTTAAACATCATTAATGTGTTTGTTCACTGAGCCTAACTCGCTATATTAATCCACATTTTAAACTATATTATGGATACACGATTATGGATACACGGTTAGTGTGAAATAATATAGTATATTCATCCGTAAAATCTTCTCTTTCATCCCGTACAATCATATCAATTTGAATCTCAATCTTTAACCATATTCCAGCAATATTATTGAAATGGGTGGGGATTTACTCTTACCAATACATCTATTGATATTTAACAATATGTTTTTTTAATCGTTAATTTTTTAAAGACCAGATTTTTTTAATGCAAGGTCTGATTATTATTATTTTTAATGTGTTACTAAAAAGAGTGTATTCTCTAGACTCTAACAATCTTATAAAGCAAGTTCAATTCTCTTAATATAACTTTTAGTTATAACCATGTGATGATTTGTTATTTATTTATTTCATTTTTTTGTTGATAGACTTTAGCGGTACCTAATATAACTTTTAATGAGGTTTTGAATGAAATTTTTTACTAAATCGCTAATAACGATTGCTTTTCTCGGCACATTATTAAGCTCCAATTCTGCTTTTGCTGATCGTTTAGATGATATCGAAAAGCGGGGCGAAATTAAAATAGCTGTATTTGATAGCAACCCGCCTTTTGGTTTCATTGACGAAACAACCAATAAAATTGTAGGTCTTGATGTAGATTATGCCAATGCAATTGCCAAAGAATTAAATGTAAAAGTTGCATTAGTACCAACTAATCCAGCGAATCGTATTCCATTATTAACCTCAAAAAAAGCGGATTTAATTGTGGCAAACTTTACGGTTACCGATGAACGAGCAAAAACAGTCGATTTCAGTTTGCCGTATTTTGCTACCGGTCAAAAATTTATTGCTAAAAAGGGCGTACTTAAAACAGCCGATGATCTAAAAAATTTGCGGATCGGCGCTGATAAAGGCACCGTGATGGAAATTACTCTTCGTGAAAAGTATCCAACTGCAAAAGTGATCGCTTATGATGATACACCATTTGCGTTTGCTGCATTACGTAATGGTGTGGTGCAAGCGATTACTCAAGATGATGCTAAATTAATTGGCTTACTCGCCAATGTACCGGAAGAACAGCGTGAAAACTTCGAAATTTCACCCTTTAGTATCACACAAGAATATCAAGCGGTTGGTATCCCTAAAGGAGAAACACGCTTAATAGACAAAGTGAATCAAATATTATTAAAACTCGAAACCAATGGTGAAGCATTAACGATTTATAATCATTGGTTCGGTCCTAACACTAAATCTGCAATGCCCCGCGGTGTTTTTAAAATAGGATCGGCTCAATAAATTATGTTAGAGCAATTACTTGAAGCTCGCTATTTATGGTGGTTATGGGATGGTTTTTTAGTAACCTTAGCTATCTCACTACTTACTATCATTTTTTCGACGATTTTAGGTTTTTTGTTGGTTATTGCTCAGCAAAGTGGAATCAAATTGATTAAAGGTATGGTGGTAGGTTATAACGCAATTTTTCGTTATTCTCCATTATTGCCACAACTGTTTTTTTGGTATTTTGGTATTGGTAACTTGTTGCCCACCGAATTTAAAATATGGTTGTTTGACGAGCCACAAATTCAATTATGGTTTTTTACCCTGAAAATGCCATCATTCGAATTTATTATTGGTTTTATTGGCCTGACTTGTTATTCCAGTGCTTTTATTGCCGAAGAATTTAGAGCAGGGATTGCTGGTGTGAGTGTAGGGCAACAACAAGCATCACTGGCATTAGGATTAACTTGGTGGCAAAGTATGCGTTTTATTATTTTACCTCAGAGCTTTTGTATCGCCTTTACGCCTCTTATTGGTCAATATATGAACATTGTTAAAAATTCATCGTTAACGATGGCCATAGGTGTGTTAGAGCTATCTTATGTTTCAAGGCAAGTTGAAACCGAATCATTAAAAACTTTTCAAGATTTTGCTGTTGCAACGTTTTTATATATTTTGGCTATTGTAATTATTGGCACGTTAGGCAATATTTATCAAACCAAACGATTCCCTACGGGTAGGATGTAATTACTTATTATGGAATTTAAAGGTCTAGAAGTTATCTATAATAACTTAAGTTATATGATGTGGGGTAACTTTCCGGGTGGGATATTTTTAACATTATTAATGAGTTTAGCCGCAATTGTATTTTCATCTTTTATGGGGATCTTAGCTGGCGTTGGCTTAACGGTTAGTAAAGGGCTTGTTCGTTCCTTATTTATTGGCATGCTGGGCTTTTTAAGAGCAATTCCAGTGATCATGCTCATATTTTGGGCTTACTTTTTATTGCCTGTGTTACTAAATGTAGACGTACCTGCAATTACAACGGTAGTTTTCGCATTATCTGTTATTGGTGCTGCTTATATTGGGCACTCAGTACATGCAGGGATGATTGCTTTATCGAAAGATCAATGGCAAGCTGCATTTTCACTAGGATTATCTAAAATTCAAGTCATTATCTACATTATTTTACCGCAAGCTCTAAAAATGATGATGCCATCTTTTGTTAATCAATGGGTATCGTTGATTAAAGATACCTCCTTAGCTTATGTTGTTGGTGTCGCTGAATTTACCTTTATTGCCACGCAAATTAATAATCGCAGTATGGTGTATCCAACTGAAATATTTTTATTTGTGATTGTTGTCTATTTTATCATTTGTTTATCTTTGGATATTGTTGTATCTTTTTTGGCAAAAAAGGTGTTTGTTTAGTACAAAATCATCGTTCATTTAACGATTTTGTTTGATAAATTTGTTTATTAATTGACTTATTATTATTAAGGTTCTTTTAAGGTTTAAGCGTTAAATTGTCATTAACTTAATTAATTTGGTAATTGTTTAATGTGGCATGATTTTAATACTCAACTTTTTCTATTAATCAATGCGTCGGGTCAAGCATCAAAATCATTTATTAGCTTCGCTATTTTTTGTGCAAAATATTTAGTCTATTTCCCTATTATTTATATGGGTATTTGTTGGTATATTTATCCTATTTATCGGCAACTCATGTTAAAAATGTTGATAAGTTTATGTTTGGCATTATTGATTACTTTTATTATTCGTCATCTATTTTATTCTCCACGACCATTTGCAGTAAATATTGGAACTAATTACCTTTTTCATGATAAAACAAGCTCCTTACCAAGCCAACATGCGGTATTTGTATGGACTCTATTTTTTACTGCTTTTTTCAACAAAACGCAACGAACTAAAACAATCTTATGTTTATTGGCGATAATTGCATTATTGGTCTGTTGGAGTCGTATCTATCTGGGAGTGCATTGGCCATTAGATATTTTGGTTGGATTTATTGTGAGCTTTATATCCACATTGATAATTAAAAAATATTGGATAAATGTAAGTAAATTGATTAATGGATAGTTATCTTATGGATTGTAATTAATTGCGCTGTATAGCAAAGATAAACATATAATAAGTCATCAACTATCGACTTTATTATAAAATACCAATTAGAGTAAATGATAATGAAAATACTTATTGTTGAAGATGATAGTTTACTACAAAAAGGTCTGTATGATGGTATTACCTCCAATGGTTATGTGTGTGAGCTAGCATCAACAGGTAAGCAGGCCGAACAGTATATCCAATTTGGGCAATTTAGTCTGATTATTCTTGATTTAGGTTTGCCTGATTGTGATGGCTTAGAATTACTGACACGCTGGCGAAAAAAGCAAATTGATGCACCTATTCTTATTCTTACTGCACGTGATACCGTTGAAGATAGAGTAGAGGGTTTAGATTTAGGTGCTGATGACTATTTAATAAAACCTTTTGCTTTAACAGAATTGTTAGCCAGAGTGCGGGCATTAATTCGTCGTAATCAAGGTACCGCTGATAATCTGATTAGTTATGGACCTATTACTATTGATATCAAACAGCAAAAAGTAACTGTCAATAATCAAGAAATAGTATTAACGCCAAAAGAGTTTATCGTTTTATCCCGATTGATGTTAAAAGCAGGTGAAAAAGTGCATCGTGATTTACTGCAAAACGATCTCTACGATTGGCAAAGTGATCCAAGCTCAAACGTCCTAGAAGTTTACATTCATGGATTACGCAATAAACTCGGAAAAAATTGTATTCGAACTGTTCGTGGCTATGGCTATCAACTTAACATTGATTGTTAATTAATACTACTAACTATATAAATTTATTATGATCGCAAAATCTTTTAGTGATATTCGTCACAGTATTCGTTGGAATCTTTTTTTTACTTTAGGCGCAATTATGCTCATTTGCCAAACTATTACCGTTTTTTGGTTATGGCATGAAAGTAAAGAACAAATTGATGTATTGGTTAATTTAACACTGAGTCAAAATAAAATTGATGAAGTGGTTGAGCATGAAGAACTTGAAGCTATTTTTGCACTGTTTTGTTCTGCTTTTACCATGATGCTGGTGACATTATTTTTAGCCTATAAAGCCATCAAATGGATTACTAAACCGCTAGAAATTTTGGAAAAAGATCTTAATCAACGTACTGAAGAGAATTTAAAACCTATTGCACCGATTAGTAATATGCGCGAAATTAAATCCATTACTTCAGTATTGAATAATCTGTTTATTCGTCTTAGTACAACTTTGGCACAAGAACGGCTTTTTACTGCCGATGTTGCGCATGAAATGCGAACGCCGCTTGCTGGTATACGTTTACATTTAGAATTATTAGAAACTAAAAACCATATTGATTGTACTGAATTAATTGACAGAATTGATCGTTTAGTTAATACGGTTGAGCAATTATTGATGTTAGCGCGTGCAAGCCAAAAATTTACAGTTGGGCAATATCAACAGATTAATTTTTATGATGATATTATGATCCCTTTATCTGATGAATTAACCGAATTAACTAAACAGAAATTTCAATCTATTGAATGGAATATACCTGATACAAAACTTTCGTTTAATGGTGATGTCACTTTAATAAGATTATTATTGCGTAATTTAGTCGAAAATAGTCATCGCTATAGCCCAAAACAGACCAAAATAGTAGTAAGTTGTTATAAGGATAAAAAAGATATCTTTATAAGTGTGGAGGATGAGGGGGCAGGCATTGACGAATCAAAAAGCGAAAAACTCACTCAAGCCTTTTTCCGGATGGATCGCAAACATGACGGCATTGGGCTTGGTTTAAGTATTGTTAATCGTATTGCAAAGTTACATCATGGTTTATTTATGTTAAAAAATCGATCTGGCGATGCGAAAGGTGCAATTGCACAATTGCAACTTACTGATTCAACACGTCAATTAAACGAGTAAGCAAAGGATTATGACTATTTTCTTTAACAATGGACTTTAAAAAGCGCTGCCAAGTTCGTTCAATTTTAGATTTTGCAAAACAAGGAATGTAATTCGCAATTGGAATAAAAGTTGAATTACCAATGTTGTCGATAATAACTAAACGACTGTTAGTATCGCTTAACTGTTGAAATAAGATATTTTTACTTTTGATAGTCATGGTAATGATGCGATCTTTTAATAATGCTGATTTTAACTCTTTGAGCCCCGTGACTAATTGATCAAAATATTTTTCGGTTAACGATTTATTAGCAAGGTATTTTTCCAGTGGAATTGCGGTTTCACCATTATAATCTCGAATCAGTTCAAAGATATGACCATTACCATAATTAGTTAAAACTGGTCCATAATATTTAGCTAATGCATCAAATGATACATTACGTTTAATAAGATGTTTATAATAGGCAATTTCGCGGTTGGTTTCTTCTTCTGCTCCCTCATTATAGTTGACTTTAATGCATTTATTGGCATCCTCTGGGTGATGATAACATTTGCGGTGTAATCCGCGACTTATATAATCTTTTTCGGAAAGTGTGATGGTAGTATTCATGATATAAATTTTCTATTATTTGGGCTTGACTTTAAGTGTAACAGCAAGACTTTATTATCGCCATGATTTTTTATTTTTAAACTAGCGCTTTTATATTATTTCTGTATAATATCGGCACCCACGTTACAACAACGTTTTTCCCAACGTTGTTTTCGGTTGTCAAAGTTAATGTAACAACTCGAAGGGGTTAGTTAGTTAATAGAAACAATCAAAAAGTGTAAATAAATCAAATGATTTATTAACGTGAGATTAATTAAATATTGGATAATTACGAATGAGTACTTTTTCAGCTAAACCAGAAACAGTTAAACGCGACTGGTATGTTGTTGATGCAGCAGGTAAAACGTTAGGTCGTTTAGCTACTGAAATCGCAAGCCGTTTGCGTGGTAAACACAAAGCAGAATACACACCACATGTTGATACAGGTGACTATATCATCGTTATCAATGCAGAAAAAGTTGCTGTAACAGGCAAAAAACGCACTGATAAGATTTATTATCGCCATACTGGCTACATCGGTGGACTTAAAGAAGCGACTTTTAAAGAAATGATTGAACGTCATCCTGAACAAGTCATCGAAATTGCTGTAAAAGGCATGTTACCGAAAGGTCCTCTTGGTCGTGCAATGTACCGTAAACTAAAAGTTTATGCTGGTAGTGAGCACAATCATGCGGCACAACAACCGCAAGTATTAGATATTTAAGGGGATAGAAGATGGCTGATAATCAATATTACGGCACAGGTCGCCGCAAAAGTTCTGCTGCTCGCGTGTTTATTAAACCAGGTAGTGGAAATATCGTTATTAATAAACGTTCATTAGAGCAATACTTTGGTCGTGATACTGCTCGTATGGTTGTTATGCAACCTTTAGAGTTAGTTGAAATGACTGACAAACTTGATCTATACATCACTGTTAAAGGTGGCGGTATTTCAGGTCAAGCTGGTGCAATTCGTCACGGTATTACTCGTGCATTAATGGAATATGACGAAACATTACGTTCTGCATTACGTCAAGCAGGCTTTGTTACTCGTGATGCTCGTCAAGTTGAACGTAAAAAAGTGGGTCTACGCAAAGCACGTCGTCGTCCACAATTCAGCAAACGTTAATTGCATACGTTACAAAATTGTTTTCAAAACCCAGCCAAAAGCTGGGTTTTTTTATGTCAAATTATTGTCTATCTAAAATAGTCATTGAGGTGATTGACTAAGTGTAATTTAGCCTTTTGTAATATAACATTCAGATTTTTAATTTAATTATTGCTACTCATAAAAACGATTATTTTTACTAAAACGTATAGCTAACCTTAAACTTCTTGTCAAAAAATTTTTCAATACAAGAAAGATAGTAATAAAATGCATTTTTTTAACAAATTTGTTATCCAATTTGTTAGAATAGTCACATAACTAACTTATTTTAACTTTGCTTATTGGGAGTGAACATGGTTGTTGCTGTTAATAAACGTTCTGTTATGACACTATTTTGTGATACAACAGATATTTACGGCCATCAGATTCGTTTTGTATTGGCAGAAAAAGGTGTGACTGCTGAAATCGAGTTTGTAACCGCAGATGATTTACCTCAAGAATTATTGGATCTTAATCCATACGCTACTATCCCAACTTTAATTGATCGCGATCTTACTTTATACGAGCCCCATATCGCATTAGAATATCTAGATGAACGATTCCCACATCCTCCTTTAATGCCTGTTTATCCTATTCTTCGAGCAAATGCTCGTTTAACGATGTATCGTATCAAAAAAGAGTGGTATGCCGCTTACGAAACAATTATTGCCGATCCTAATAGCAATGCAGCTAAAACAGCCCGAAAAAATTTATTGGATGATCTTGTTTCAATTTCAGTTATTTTTAAAGAAAAAGATTATTTTATGAGTGATGATTTCACTTTATGTGATTGTTATTTTGCTCCATTATTATGGCGTTTACCAATGCTTAATATTGAATTACCAAAAGTTGCTGAAAAAAATTATTTAAATTATATGGCACGCATTTTTGAACGTCCTGCTTTTATTCAGTCTCTTACTGACGATGAAAGAAAGATGAGAGCATAATAAATAATTTTATCTGATTTGCACTATTTTTTATACAAGGTATTTTTATGGAACTTGAGCAAATGACTCCACGTCGGCCTTATTTATTTAGGGCTTTTTATGATTGGATTCTGGATAATGATTTAACTCCCTATATTGTGGTGAATACTTCTGTCTATGGAGTATTGGTTCCACAAGAGTTTGTACAGAATAATCAGATAGTGCTAAATATTGCACCACAATCTGTAGGTCAATATGTATCAAATAATGAGCAAATTGAGTTTAATGCCCGTTTTTCTGGTGTGCCACAACATATTGTTGTTCCTATGGCTGCGGTTGAAGCTATCTATGCTCGTGAAAATGGAGTAGGGATGGGATTTGAGGATGAACCTCAATATCGAGCGTTACAAGAAAAACAAAATAATCAATCCGAAACACCTCCTGCAAAAAAGGCCAATCCATTTAGAGTGGTAAAATAATTTTTAATAATAAAATTATTTTCCAGATTTAAATCTCAATGTCTATTAACGCCCGCTTAACTAACGGGCAATAAGTAACATAATAAATCAATCGCAATTTAAAATATTAATAGTTATCACTTATCAAATGAAGAGATAAAACTTATTATCATTTTAATTTCTTATAATTGATAATGATTATTATTAACATCAAAATGCGTGCGTGTTATGTCATGAATTCAACTGATATCAATCCAAGTTCTCGCTTGTGGAAATTAGCATTTACTTATAAAACTTTAATGATTTTTTCCTGTTTATTCTCTATTTTTAGTGTCATCACTTCATTTGTACCATTCATTGCCATCTATTTCATTGTTTGTGAAATTATAGTGAGCATCAGTCATCAAACAGAATTAAATAGCGAATTAATTATTAGTTATGGCTGGCTGGCATTTATGGCTGCTGCATTAGCGATTGTTTTTAATTTCCTAGCGTTATGCTTATCACATATTGTTGCATTTAAAACACTTTATAATCTTAAATACAACTTTATTCGTTATTTATCCTGTTTACCTTTAGGCTTTCATACAAACCATTCTAGTGGCGAGCTTAGAAAAATCGTGGATGACGATATCGAAAAAATTGAACAATTTATTGCTCATCAATTGCCCGATATGATTGGATCCTTTGCTTCTCCTGTAGTTATTTTGGTGATTCTAGCCGTTTTCGATTGGCGATTAGGTTTAGCAACGTTAGTACCTATTATCCTTGCCTATATCGTATTAATTAGTGGCTATCGACGTAAGGATATCAAAACCAATCAACAAGAGTTGCAAAAAAAATTGATTGAAATGAGTCATGCTTCAGTTGAATATATAAGAGGTATTACCGTTATAAAGGCTTTCAATCAGACATTTTTTTCATTTAAACGATTTAATGACGCGATTAAAGCTTATCAATTTTATTGTTTAAAATTTATATATTGTTTTAAATACCACATGGCATTTTTTATATTGTTATTAAATAGTATTTATCTCTTTATTGTTCCAGTTGTTATCTTTTTGATCAGTGATACGGATAATTACGCTAATTTCATTTTGTCAGCCATTTTTTATTTGATTTTTTCTTTAGGATTACCTGCACCATTTTTCAAATTGATATATGTAACTCAAGGATTTCAAAAAACAGTTAAAAGCGTCCAAAATATGGATGAGGTATTAAATGTTCCTCCTCTTAGCGAACCCAAAGAGGGGCTGAAAGTTGCAAGCTACGATATTCAATTTAATAATGTGTGTTTTTCTTATCATGATGAACAGGTATCAAATCCAACCGAAAGTAATAACGCGCTTAACCATATTTCATTTACTGCTAAACAAGGTGAAATAACGGCTTTAGTCGGTTTATCAGGCAGTGGCAAAAGTACCATATCCTTACTCATTCCACGATTTTATGACCCAGATGAGGGCCTTATTACAATTGGTCATGTTGATTTAAAACAGATGAATAGTGATTATTTATTATCTTTAGTAAGTTTTGTTTTTCAAGATGTGTTTTTATTCAAGCAAAGTGTAATAAACAACATTCGGATCGGTAAACCTGACGCAACAATTAATGAAGTTATTGCGGTTGCTAAATCTGCTCAATGCCATGAATTCATTGAAAAATTACCAAATGGTTATGATTCAATTATTGGATCAGATGGTATACATCTTTCTGGGGGTGAAATGCAACGACTGGCTATCGCTCGAGCACTATTAAAAAATTCTCCAATTTTAATCCTTGATGAAGCCACTTCATTTGCCGATCCTGAAAATGAGAGCAAAATTCAATTAGCAATGAAAGCATTAATGAAAAATAAAACGGTCATTATGATAGCTCACCGTCTATCAACAATACGAGATGCTAATAAGATCATCGTATTAGACAAAGGAAATATTGCTGAGTCAGGAACACATGAACAACTATTTTCAAATAAGGGAACCTACTACAAGATGTGGCAATATTATCAGCAAACATTAGATTGGCAAATGCATCATTCTGATATGAATAAGTCAAATAATGATGAGCAAATAAGTTATCAGCAGGGGTCAGAAAATGTTTAAGCGATTATTGATGTTATCCGATACAGGAAGTGAAAATTTAAGACAAGCTATCATTGCATGTACGATCTCAAATCTTACATTGATGTTACCGTTTATTATTCTATTGCAAGTCATTGTCTCGTTAATTACCCCGTTAACAAGTCATTTAGCAGTAAATAAGAGTTATTTATGGTTAATGATAGGGTTAGGCATATTATCTAGTTTACTTTTTTTATTTTGTTATCAAAGAGAATATAAAAAAACTTATGCAAATGCGTTTGGACAGGCAGCAAATACTCGCATTGAAGTGGCAGAGAAAATTAGAAAACTTCCACTTAGTTTTTTTAATCGTAAAGATTTATCTGAACTAACAACTAATATTATGGGTGATTGTGCAACAATTGAGAACATGTTGAGTCATGTCATTCCCCAATTAATTGGTTATTCATGCAGTAGTGTTATTACTTGTGCTTTATTAGCTTTTTACGATTGGAGAATGGCAAGTGCTATCTTTTGTACTTTACCTATTGCATTTTTAATTATGCTTGTCGGCAAAGGTTTTGAAAAAAAATTAGGCGAAAAACAAGTACAAAGTAAATTAGCTGTCTCAAATGAGGTTCAAGAATATCTTGATGGAATTAAAATCATCAAAGGCTTTGGTATTAGTGGTGAAAAATTTAAAACACTGGATAGAGCACTTAAAAATATGATGTGGGCATCGATCAAATTTGAAGGTGTAAGTGGAATTTTTGTCGCGTTATCTACTTTGATTTTGCAGGTAGGTTTGGGCATAGTTGTTTTAGTCGGTGTGAAGTTGATCGTTATTGGTAGTTTAGATCCGATAACATTTTTAGCCTTTATCGTTATTGGTTCACGCATATACAGCCCTTTAATTTCTGTATTAACGCTATTACCTGAGCTTTTTTATATGCTGACATCTATTGAACGGATGAAAAGTTTACAAACAGAACCAATAATGGAAGGTCGAGATGATGTTTTGTTGAAAAATTTTAGTGTTACCATAGATCACATTAATTTTTCATATAAGCAAAAAACTGTTATTAATGATCTGAGTTGTGTTATTCCGTCAAACAAAATGACTGCGTTAGTAGGGCCTTCAGGAAGCGGTAAAAGCACGTTATTACAATTAATTGCTCGTTTTTGGGATGTCAATAAAGGCGTAATTAGTATTGACGGTAATGATATTAAAACCATCGATCCGGAGACGTTGATGCGCAGTGTGTCGTTTGTATTTCAAAATGTTATTTTATTCGATGATACCATTTTAAATAATATTCGTATCGGTCGACATGATGCGAGCGATGAAGAGGTTAAACTTGCAGCCAAAAAAGCTCGATGTGATGAGTTGATTGCTCGTTTACCTCATGGCTGGGATACTTTAGTTGGTGAAAATGGCAGTAAGCTATCGGGTGGCGAAAGACAGCGAATATCAATAGCAAGAGCATTATTAAAGAATGCTCCGATTGTACTGCTGGATGAAGCAACTGCATCGCTTGATCCTGAAAATGAAGTTTATATACAACAAGCCATTTCAGAATTAGTTAAAGATCGAACTGTGATTGTAATTGCCCATCGTTTAAAAACAATTATCACGGCCGATCAAATTATTGTATTAGATAAAGGCCGTATTGTTGAACAGGGTAGCTACCAACAATTAATCGATAACAATGGTTTATTTGCCAGACTTTATTCTCTGCAAAAACAAGAGTTTTCTGTCAGTAATTGATTAAGTGTATTTCTTAGGTAAATCGGTATATGATATAAAAAATTAACTGATTTACCTGAACATAATGAAAGAAATCGAATTAAAATTTGAAATTGCAACTAAAGATATTCATGATTTAAAAAATTTTTTAAATCAATGGGTAAGTTGTGATCAAGCTGAATTTGAATCCTCTTCAAAAATTCAAAACAATATTCACGAACTTAAACTTTTTAATACCTATTATGATACTCAAGATTACTATTTACGTTCTAATGGATGTGGTTTACGGATTAGGGGAACACAAGACAAGCTCAGTAAACAATTTGAGATTACCGTAAAGCATGGTAACAAAGCCGTTGCAGGTTTACATGAACGATCTGAATATAATGCTAGCTTACCAGACAACTATCTTGATTTAACTTTGCTCCCAAGCGATGCTTTTCCTAAAGATTGTAATGTCGAAAATTTACAAAAAATGCTGCGTCCATTATTTTCAACACATTTTGATCGGCAAACATGGTTAATTTCATTTGCTAATAGCGAAATAGAAGTCGCCTTAGATCAAGGTGAAATCATTTCTAATGAAAAATCAAAATCGATACAAGAAGTTGAATTAGAAATAAAACAAGGTAATAAACATGATTTAATCAATTTTGCTATTGAATTGAGCAGATTTAACCTACATCTCTTTTCTCAAAGTAAGGCCTCTCGCGGTTATCGATTATTAAAAAACGCGCCTGTTAATCGCGCTCCTTTTAGCCTGCAAATTAAACATGATTTATCAAGCTTATTAAATTTTTGGCAACAAAACGAAGAGTATGCACTCGAAAATAATGATCTAGCGTTTTATCAACAACTCTTAATTCAAATAAACGAAATACTAGCTAATCACGATATTGCACACGAATCTGAATTTAAACAGTGGCAACAAGCAATGACCAATATTCACTCCGTTTATGATTTTGCTTATAGCCCAATAAATACAGTATTAAAACTACTGCTAGTTGCACGGTTAAATAAAGAGTAATGTTATGATTTTATGATAAATAGGACGAGTCGATAACATCATCAATGCGAGAGAAGTATATGTCACAATCTGAAATTTTGAATCAACAAAAACAGAAAATAACATCACAGCTATCACAATGTAATTCCGTTTTCGTACAGGATAATCTTAATATTTTGGTACAAAGTGATTTTATAGTAGATGCTTTTTATCGATATCCACAGTGGCTTACAAATATTATTAATCATCCGCCACAAGCTGATGAAAGACGTTATTATCAACAATGGCTTAATGAACACTTAACATCGGTATTGGATGAAACGGCATTAATGAAAGCATTGAGATTATTTAGGCGTTATATCTTAGTCAGGCTTGAATGGTCACAATTAACTTATACTAGTAGCGATGAACAAATATTAAGTCAATTAAGTGAACTTGCTGAAGTCATTATTGTAACGGCACGTGATTGGTTGTATGAATTAAGTTGTAAAGAGTGGGGGACACCGTGTAGTCATCAAGGTGAACCTCAACCTTTGCTCGTATTGGGTATGGGAAAACTAGGGGGAGGAGAACTGAATTTTTCCTCTGACATTGATTTAATTTTTACTTATCCTGAACATGGGCAAACGCAAGGTGGCAGGCGAGAACTGGATAATGCTGTATTTTTTACCCGTTTAGGACAACGTTTAATAAAAGCGCTTGATAGTATTACCGAAGACGGTTTTGTCTATCGTGTTGATATGCGATTACGTCCACTTGGTGAGGGTGGGCCATTAGTCTTAAGTTTTTCATCTATGGAAGATTATTATCAAGAACAAGGGCGAGATTGGGAACGTTATGCTATGGTAAAAGCCAAAGTGTTAGGCGATCAGCAAAACTCTTTCACCAAAGAACTTTACCAAATGCTTAAGCCTTTTGTCTATCGTCGTTACATTGATTTTAGTGTTTTACAATCTTTACGTAATATGAAAAGCATGATTGAACGTGAAGTACGCCGACGTGGTTTAAAAAATAATATTAAATTAGGTGCTGGAGGCATTCGTGAAATCGAGTTCATTGTACAGGTTTTTCAACTGATTCGCGGTGGCCGTGTCATTGGGCTACAGACACGTTCTCTGCTTACCGCCTTACAAGTAATTGAACAAGAATCATTGCTTGATACTAATGAAGTGGCTCAATTGCGTAATAACTACTTATTTTTACGTCGCTGCGAAAATTTACTGCAAGCCATTAATGATGAACAAACCCAAACATTACCAGAAGAAGAGCTCGATCAAATTCGTTTAGCTACCAATATGGGATTTACCAATTGGTCTGAGTTTATTGAACAATTAACTGTGCGTATGCAACAAAATCGCTTGATATTCAATGCTCTTATTGGTAATGATGATTCAGAGTCTGTTCCAAACACAAAACAATACAATGATCTGTTTGATGACTTATGGGTTCCTGATTTGCAATTAAGCGATATAAAAACTGTATTGCCAAACTATTCTGATAGTGATGCAGAGCAACTTTATCAGATGCTCATCCAATTTCGTAATGATATTGGCAAACGGACAATAGGTGTGCGTGGGCGTGAAATACTCGATCAACTCATGCCTCGTTTATTAGATGCTATTTGTAATGGACAACAGGCAATTATGGTATTTTCACGCATATTGCCTTTGTTGGTTAATATTGTTAGTCGTACGACCTATTTAGAGCTATTGCTTGAATATCCGAGTGCATTAAAGCAGTTGATCCGTCTATGTAGTGCCTCTCCTATGATTAGTGATCAACTGGCTCACTATCCGATTTTATTAGATGAATTAATTGATATTAATTCACTTTATCAAACGATTGAACCTAATGAGTATAAAAGTCAACTTTATCAATACTTATTACGTATTCACGTTGACGATGAAGAACAGCAATTAGAAGCCTTACGCCAATTTAAGCAGATGCAATTACTGCACATTGCTGCGGCAGATGTGGAACATATATTAACCACTATGAAAGTAAGTGATCACCTTACTTATGTGGCGGAAGCATTACTTGATTTTGTTGTACAAATGGCTTGGAGTCAGATGGTCGAACGTTATGGTAAACCCGCTCACTTAGCTGATAATCATAAAGGATTAGTCGTGGTCGCTTATGGTAAATTGGGGGGCTGGGAGCTGGGTTACGGTTCGGATCTGGATTTAGTTTTTTTGCATGATTGCCCTGCAAATAGTGTTACCAATGGTGACAAACAGATTGATAGTCGTCAATTTTATTTACGCTTGGTGCAACGTATTATTCATTTATTTAATGTGCGTACTAGCTTTGGTATTCTTTATGAAGTGGATGTCAGATTACGTCCACAAGGTGATGCAGGCTTACTTGCGTGTAGTTTAGATTCCTTTGCGGATTATCAAATGAATGAAGCATGGACATGGGAACACCAAGCGCTGGTAAGAGCTCGAGCGGTATATGGTGAAAATGATCTTATAAAACGTTTTAACCAAATCCGTCAGGATGTGCTTTGCAAACCACGAGATGAAAATCAATTAAAAACCGAAGTTAGGCAAATGCGAGAAAAAATGCGAAATCACTTAGGCACGACGCAAGCTGAACTATTTAACCTGAAAATTGATGAGGGAGGCATTGGTGACATCGAATTTTTATCACAATATTTGGTGCTCAATTATGCTCATTCACACCCTAAAATGACAACTTGGAGTGACAATGTACGAATTTTAGAGCTAGCTACTCATTACCAAATTATGGACAGTGATGAAGCAGAACAATTGACTCAAGCTTATATTGATATGCGTAATCAAATTCATCAACTTGCATTACAACTATTACCTAGTATGGTCAACAGTTCACAATTTTATCGAGAAAAACAGATAGTTAAACAAAGTTGGCAAAAGTGGTTGATGTAATTGTTTAGGTGAACCATTATCGGTTAATAGTGTTTATTTAGCCGATAATGGATATCAAAAGTTCACTAACAACTTATTTTGCTTCTTTCCACAAAATCATATCTTGCTCTTCAAGTTCTGATGCATCAAAACCCATTGCAGGAGCAATGTCTTCTCGATCAAATGCGATATCGCCACCATTAACGGCATCATCCCCTTTTTTGATTCCTTTAAAATCAAAAAGGTTTGTGTCACACAGGTGAGAGAGAGTGATATTTTGGGTAGCACGGAACATGGTTTCAATGCGCCCTGGGAATTTTTTATCCCACTCATTAAGCATCTCTTTAATGACTTGACGTTGTAAATTAGGCTGTGAACCACAAAGATTACAAGGAATAATTGGAAATTGCTTAATTTCAGCATATTTGGCAATATCCTTTTCTTTGCAATAAGCAAGTGGACGGATGATAATATGTTCACCAGAATCATTCATCAATTTGGGTGGCATGGCTTTAAGCTTGCCACCATAGAACATATTTAAAAACAGCGTTTCTAAAATATCATCTCGATGATGCCCTAATGCTATTTTGGTCGCACCCAGTTCGGTTGCTGTACGGTATAAAATTCCACGTCGTAAGCGTGAACAAAGCGAACAAGTAGTTTTACCTTCAGGGATCTTTTCTTTCACAATGCCATAAGTATTCTCCTGTACAATCTTATACTCGATACCTAATGATTCTAAATATTGAGGTAGGATATGTTCAGGAAATCCTGGTTGCTTTTGATCTAAATTTACCGCCACTAATTCAAAATTGACTGGTGCGCTTATTTTCAAATTAATAAGGATATCAAGCAAGGTATAGCTATCTTTACCACCTGATAAACAAACCATAATACGATCGCCATCTTCGATCATATTAAAATCGGCAATTGCCTCGCCGGTTAGGCGACGCAATCGTTTATGTAGTTTATTTTGATTATATGTATTCATCACAATTTTATAGATTATTCAGCACGGCTCATGTAACGACGTTCAGCGATATGAATTTTAATTTTTTCATTGTTATCAATATATTCAGGCACTTGAATAACAAGACCCGTTGATAATGTTGCGGGTTTAGTGCGAGCACTTGCTGAAGCACCTTTAATACTTGGTGAAGTTTCGATAATTTCTAAATCTACCGTTTGCGGTAATTCTAAGGCAATCACGTCACCATCAGCCATCAATACCTGAATGCCACTCATACCGCCTTCTGGAATGAACAGTAACTCTTCTTCAATTTGTTCTTTTTTGAAGATAAATGGTGTGTAGTCTTCATTGTCCATAAACACATATTCATCACCATCGATATAAGAAAAACTAACTGGACGACGAGAAAGCTCAATGGTTTCGATAATATCGTCACCTTTGAAGCGTTCTTCCACTTTACCACCATTTTTTACATCGGTAAAACGCATTTTATACAGTGTACTGGCACCACGAGCACTCGGGCTTTGAACATCGATATCTTTTACAAGAAGAAGTTTTCCATTGTACGTGACCGCATCGCCACGTTTTATTTCATTTGCTTTAGCCATAATATTTATTCTTCACAATTAATGATAATAAAGGTTAGATAAGGTAAAAATTAGCTCGCTATTTTACCGCTAACTTGCTATTGTCACCATCAAAATTTATCGCAGAACTTTAAAATAAAGGAAATACTATGGCAGATTCATATGAATGTCGAAAAAATTGTGGCGCTTGCTGCATTGCTCCCTCAATTTCATCTGCAATTCCCGGTATGCCTAATGGCAAACCTGCGGGCATTGCATGCATTCATTTGGATAATAATTATCAGTGTGGTCTTTTTCAAAAATCATCAAGACCGATAGTTTGTGGTCGATTAAAACCCTGTTTTGAAATGTGTGGCAATAATCGAGAACAAGCTATACATTATTTAACTCAATTAGAACAGTTGACTAGCAATTGAGTATTGCATAAATTTAATAAACCAGATCGATTATTAGAATTATTTATCTCGCAAAGTTGTTTTTTTGATAAACTTCACCGCACTTCAATATCTAGTAATAAATATCAGTAATTATAGAATTAATTTTCGCTATCTTCAGATTAGGAAATATCTTAATTGATAGCTGTTTTTTCTATTAAATTTAATATCAATAAACAGAAGAACATTGTTATGAAAAATAAATTAAAACGAGATTTAAAAGCTCGTCATTTAACGATGATTGCTATCGGCGGTTCAATCGGAACAGGGCTATTTGTTGCATCGGGTGCAACCGTTGCCCAAGCAGGTCCAGGTGGTGCGCTACTGTCATATGCCATTATTGGGGTGATGGTATACTTTTTAATGACCAGTCTTGGCGAACTTGCCGCCTATTTACCTGTTTCAGGAACATTCGCAACTTATGGTGCACGTTATGTTGATGAAGCTTTTGGTTTCGCAATCGGTTGGAACTACTGGTATAACTGGGCCATTACCGTTGCGGTTGATTTAGTTGCCGCACAGCTCGTTATCTCATATTGGATTGATGCAGGGGCTTACAGTTGGTTATGGAGCTTACTATTTTTAAGCATTATATTTTGTTTAAATTATATTTCTGTTAAAGGTTTTGGTGAAGCTGAGTTTTGGTTTTCATTGATTAAAGTTGTCACTGTTATTGTCTTTATCGTAGTTGGTTTGTTGATGATAATTGGCATTTTACGAGGTGCAGAAAGTGCAGGTTGGCAAAACTGGCAAGTAGGTGATGCACCTTTTGTTGGTGGATTTTCTTCAATGATTGGTGTCGCAATGGTGGTTGGGTTTTCATTCCAAGGTACCGAATTAATCGGTATTGCTGCGGGTGAATCAAAGGATCCTGAAAAAAATATACCAAGAGCTATGCGACAAGTATTTTGGCGTATATTACTATTTTATATCTTTGCGATTTTAGTTATTAGTTTAATTATTCCTTATACCGATCCTAATTTGCTACGCAATGATGAAACGGATATAAGTGTTAGTCCGTTTACGTTAGTATTTCAACATGCAGGACTACTGTCTGCGGCAGCACTAATGAATGCCGTTATTTTAACTTCGGTTTTATCAGCTGGTAACTCGGGTCTTTATGCATCAACACGTATGCTTTATGCACTTGCTCGAGAAGGCAAAGCGCCGAAAATCTTTGCTAAATTATCCTCATCAGGTGTACCTCGAGCAGCATTGTTAGCAACAACATTTGTCGCGATGCTCTGTTTTTTAACTTCAATGTATAAAGATCAGGCCGTTTATTTGTGGTTACTTAATATGTCAGGTATGACAGGATTTATTGCTTGGCTTGGCATTGCAATTAGCCATTATCGCTTTAGAAAGGGTTACACCATTCAAGGTAACGATGTCAGTAAATTACCTTATCGTTCAAGTTGTTTCCCATTTGGTCCTATTTTTGCATTTGTATTATGCTTAATTATTACGTTAGGACAAAATTATGAAGCGTTTTTACAAGATACTATAGATTGGAATGGTGTGATTGCAACTTACATTGGTATCCCATTATTCTTTGCAATTTATTTTACCTACAAAATAGTTAAAAAGACTAAATGGGTAAAATACGATGAGATGGATTTTTCTAAAGCTGATTAACATCCCAGATTTTTCAAAACTTCCTAATTTCCGTCGACATTTGTCGACGGCCTTTTTATTAAGAAAGAGATAAATAATCTGTTGTGTTATTTATTTTGATAACGATATTAGCGACTACGGAATATGATACGTGCTTTGGATAGATCGTAAGGCGTCATTTCAACAGTCACTTTATCACCTGTTAAAATACGAATATAATTTTTTCGCATCTTACCAGAAATATGTGCAGTAACAACATGACCATTTTCAAGTTCAACACGAAACATCGTGTTTGGGAGTGTATCAAGTATTGTACCTTGCATTTCAATGTTATCTTCTTTTGCCATTGGGGCCTCTTAAATAATAAATACAAATTAAATATACTTAAAGTGCTAGTCTTATTTCACACTGTTAACGTGTGCATGAAAAAGCTCTAAACTTTTTCGTAACCATATAGGTTGTTTATAATAGGATTTAGCAAATTAACGTATAAACATAAAAAAACTGAATTTAGAATATATAAACTTAGCGGCAAAATAATGCCGAAAAAACTGTCAGATGTAAAGTCCTTTCTACTTTTTCTTTGCGTTATAAAGTGCATTTTGATGAATATAATGCCAAACTTTGGCTGGTAACAAATTTTCATAGTTTTGTTTATTGTTGATATTTTGTCTGATTTCTGTCGCCGAAATATTTTCAAGTGGCGTATGAGCAAAAAAAATGTATCCACATGGATTATCGTGTAAATCTTTAATATTTTTTGTTTGATGTGTGGTTATCCAATTTTGTAACTCGATATTATCGGTTTTTTCTGCATAACCAGGCCTACGACAGATTAACAAATGGCAGTAATCAAGCAGTGTTTGCCATTTATGCCAAGTAGGCAAGCTTAATAATGAATCTTGCCCCATAATAAAGGCTAGTCCTTTTTGATAACCATTTTCCTGACGCCACTTTTCCAACGTTTCGATTGTATAGGAAGGTCTCATCAATTTTTCAGATGATATTTCTCGAGTATCAATCGAAAATAGAGATAAATCTTCTACTGCCAAATTTAACATTGCCAAACGTTGTTCTGTTGTTGCTTCTGGCTGTGGTTTATGTGGAGGGATTTGGTTAGGCAACAAGCTGATTTGTGTTAAGCCAATTTCTTTGGCTAAGGCGATAGCAGGATGTATATGTCCATAATGTACGGGATCAAATGTACCGCCAAACAATGCTGTTAACATCTATTTAACCCCATAAATTGCATGGTCAAAGCAGATAAAGCATCCCAAATTTGTAATTGATTATCATGTTTAAAGCTTATTTCAATCTCGGTTAGTCGTTTAAGGGTATTAAATAGATCTTTAATATCAAAGCGATTCAAATAAGATGTATACATGGGTCTTTTATTTTGCCAAATTTTATATTCGTCAAAAATTTGTTTAAAAGATTTGTTTGATAATCCTTTTTTCAAATTGATGAGTAAGATAAGTTCTCGTTGTATAACACGCAATAGAATTAGTGGTTCAAACTCATTCATCTTTAGTTGTTGCATTATGTGTGTTGCGCGCTTAGTTTTGTGTGACACCATTGCATCAATCCAATGATAAGGCGTAAATATAGCTGAATCATTAATATTACTTTCGACTTGATCATATGTGATAGTCTGATTTGGAAAAAGTAATTTTAATTGTTCAACAATTTGGGTTAAAGCGAGTAAATTACCCTCATAGTAATAACAAAGCAATTCAATTGCCTGTGGTTCAATTTGCATCTGTTTTTGTTGCAAATGATTAGAAAGCCATTTAGGTAATTGCACTTCATCGGGGGTATTACAACTCACCACAACTAATTTATCAGATAATGTTTTATACCATTGTGCATTTTCATTCGTTTTAGTGATTTTATTTAAACTGATGATTAAGACAATCTCAGCCGTTAACATTTCACTTAACGTATTGAGTTTTATGGTTATATTGGCATTTATCAAGTTTTCACCAAAATCCAAAAAAATGAGTGTATTATCAGAGAATAAATTCATTTCTTGGCAACTATCGAAGATAGTTGACCAATCGGTTTGATTATCTATATTAAACGTGAGCTGCTCATTAAAACCTAACTGTTTAAATGAAGTTTTTAATTGAGTTTGCGCATAATGTTGTAAATAAGGATCATTCCCTATTATCAAGTAATAAGGTGATCCTAATTTAGTGGTGATTTGATCGGCACTGATTTTAATCATATCAATTTTTAATTTACGGCATCAACAGATTTTAATTTCCGAATAATTTGTTTTGCTGCTTCCATATACATTTCATTTTCAATTAAATCTTGTTCAGTCGTTTTGGCAAGCGCAGCGGATGGATTATCGAAAAATGTCCGGAAAACACGGACATTAATAGGATAGATTTTTTCATTTTCGATAATGATTTGTGTCTCAACAGTTAAAACTAATTGATACTCAGCTGCTTTACCATCTTTATAAATTGATATTGTGCTACGATCTATTGAATCTCTCACAACCTTTAATACAGGATGATTTTGTGAAACTTCATTATTGGTTAACGTAACATGATTGTCGCGTAATAATTCTTTAATATCTCGTGAAAGCTGTCCATAAGGATCATGACTCATATAAGACATCGTTTTAAAACGCGTAGGCACTTCTGTTTCATGTTGTAAATGAAATCCACATCCAGTTAAAGATATTGTCAATAACATGAGAGAAGCTAAATATTTTTTCATATCTACTACCGCCTATATTTAGTTATAAACAATATTAACCAACAACAAGATTTAATAATTTACCGGGTATATAAATCACTTTGCGAATTGCAACATCGACTAAATATTTTTGAATATTTGGTTCTTGTTTAGCTTGAGCTATGACCGATTCTTGATCAGCATTTGCTGGCACGGTAAATTTGCCACGTACTTTACCATTGATTTGTACCACAATAAGTTTTTCATCTTCAACCATTGCTGATTCATCAGCAACTGGCCATAGGCTATCATCAATCGATTCACTATGACCTAATGCTTGCCACATCACAAAACAAGCATGAGGCATCATAGGATAAAGTAAACGAACAATGGCATTTAATGCTTCGTCCATTAATGCTCGGTCTTGTTCAGATTCTTGCGGTGCTTTTTGTAAGCGATTCATTAATTCCATTACAGCCGCTATTGCTGTATTAAATGTTTGACGACGACCAATATCATCAGTTACTTTTGCAATCGTTTTATGTAATTCACGACGTAATGATTTTTGATCGTTGTCTAAAGCAGAAACATCAAGCTCCGCTGTTTGACCTTTTTGCGCATGCTCATACACTAAACGCCATACACGTTTAATAAAGCGATTGGCTCCTTCAACACCAGATTCTTGCCATTCCAGTGTCATATCCGCCGGGGAGGCAAACATCATAAATAAGCGAACTGTATCTGCACCGTATTTTTCGACCATCTCTTGTGGGTCAATGCCGTTATTTTTGGATTTTGACATCTTTGTCATACCAGCATGCACCAGTTCATTGCCTTTACTATCCACCGCTTTAGCAATGCGACCTTTTTCATCACGCTCAATGGTCACCTCTGTTGGTGAAACCCAAATACGTTCGTTAGTTGGGCTGGTGTAATAAAATGCATCAGCTAATACCATGCCTTGGCAAAGCAAGCGTTTGGCTGGTTCATCAGAGGTAACTAAACCAAAATCACGCATTAATTTATGGAAGAATCTGAAATAGAGAAGATGCATAATTGCATGCTCAATACCGCCCACATATTGGTCAACTGGCAACCAATAGTTAGCCGCATTTTCATCTAACATGCCTTTGTCATAATGAGGGCAAGTATAACGTGCGTAATACCAAGATGATTCCATAAACGTATCGAAAGTGTCGGTTTCGCGTAACGCAGGTTGGCCATTAACCGTAGTTTTAGCCCAGTTAGGATCTGCTTTGATTGGGCTTGTAATACCATTCATTTCGACATCTTCAGGTAAAATCACTGGTAATTGATCTTCCGGTGTTGGAATTGTGGTGCCATCTTCAAGCGTAACCATTGGAATTGGTGCACCCCAATAACGCTGGCGTGAAACGCCCCAATCACGTAAGCGATAATTGACTTTACGAGTACCAATACCAAGCGCAGTTAACTTATCAGCAATTGCATTGAATGCTTGTTCAAAATCAAGTCCATCGAATTCGCCCGAATTAAATAATTTGCCATGTTCAGTATAAGCTTGCTCGGAAAGATCAGGTTCATTGCCGTCTTGGTTTAAAATAACTGGTTTAATAGGTAAGTTATATTTAGAGGCAAATTCATAATCACGCTCATCGTGGCCTGGTACTGCCATAACGGCACCCGTACCATATTCAATTAGCACAAAATTAGCGATCCAAACAGGCACTTTATCACCAGTTAATGGATGAATGGCATAATAGCCTGTCGGCATGCCTTTCTTTTCCATCGTCGCCATATCGGCTTCAGCTGTTTTAGTGTTTTTGCATTCGGCAATAAATTCAGCAATTTTAGGATCGTTTTGTGCGGCTAATTGCGCAAGAGGGTGTTCGGCTGCAACCGATACAAAGCTTACACCCATTAAAGTGTCAGGACGAGTTGTGTAAACACGTAATTTATCAGCATAGTTTTCAACAGCAAAATCAAATTCAACCCCTTCTGAACGTCCAATCCAGTTACGTTGCATGGTTTTAACTTGTTCAGGCCAGCTTTCTAATGTATCTAAATCATTGAGTAACTCTTCTGCGTATGCCGTAATTTTAATAAACCATTGTGGGATCTCTTTACGTTCCACTGGGGTACTACAACGCCAGCAGCAACCTTCGACAACTTGTTCGTTAGCAAGTACGGTCTGATCATTTGGACACCAGTTAACGGCAGAAGTTTTTTTATAGACTAAACCTTTTTCATAAAGCTTAGTAAAAAACCATTGTTCCCATTTGTAATATTCAGGACGGCAAGTAGTCACTTCGCGATCCCAATCATAACCAAAACCTAACAATTGTAATTGCTTTTTCATATAAGCAATATTTTCATAGGTCCATTTTGCTGGAGCAGTATTGTTTTTAACCGCAGCACCTTCAGCCGGTAAACCAAATGCATCCCAGCCAATAGGTTGCAATACATTTTTGCCATTTAAACGTTGATAACGCGAAATGGTATCGCCGATTGTGTAGTTACGAACATGACCTAGATGTAAACGCCCAGAAGGGTAAGGTAGCATCGATAAACAGTAATATTTTTCTTTTGATGGATCTTCTGTGACGTGGAAAGTTTTATTTTCTAGCCAATGTTTTTGTACTGTGGCTTCAATTTCATCGGGGCGATATTGTTCTTGCATGACGAATTAATGTCCTATCTATTATTGCTAATAAAAATATTTTGCTAATTGTATTGGTTATTGTAATGTTTTACAAACGTTATATGCATGGTTAGCCTGAATTGTTAAGCAAAAAGAAAGGGAGGAGGTGATTAAACGTATTAACTTATCAAAATAAATAACCCAAACATAATCGTTTATTCAGGCTATGGTGAAAATAAAAGCGGAGTGAACTCCGCTCGTTAAATTTTAACCACCATTAAATATACTGGTAAATCGCGATAAGTATGATTTTTCTTCTTTTTTAGGTATATTTTCAAGGTTGGCTTGAATTAACTCATCAATTTTTTTTGTTTCGTTATCTAAACCTAATTCATTATAGGCATTACGCATCAACAAAAGTGCAGTTTTTGTTGAGTCTGTGTCAGGAAATAACGATATCATTCGGCTTACCCGATTAATTACTGCAACATAAGCTCCACGTTTGGTATAATATTCTGCAATTTTTAATTGGTATCGAGCTAATCTGTTTTTTAAATAGATCAAACGTTTCTGTGCATCAGCCGCATAAGGACTGTCTGGAAAGCTTGAAACCAGATAGGTAAAGTCTTTGAAAGCGGCGATAGCAAAATCGGGATCTCTATCGGAACGATCGACGTTAAACCAACCTTGGATAGTATTATCATCTTGTGCCATATTAGTAATACCACGCATATAGATAATCCAATCTATATTAGGATGCGTTGGATTCAATTTTAAAAAACGGTCGATTGATGCAATAGTCAATGGAAAATCGCCTGATTTGTAATAAGCGTAAATTAAATCAAGCTGTACTTGTTGTGAATAAGGACCAAATGGATAATTCTTATCGATTGTCTCTAATATGGTAATACTGGATTTTATGTTGCCACTTTCGAGTTCACTTCGAGCTTTGTTATGAAGATCTAATTCTGATACATTTTCAACATCTGGTTTGGAAGAAGTACAGCCAATTAGCATGCCAGCTAAAGTGATTGCTAATAAAGTGTGTAAACGTAGTTTCATTCGTTTTTCAGTCCAAATTTAATTAAACATTAAAGGCAATGATTGGTATATAATACTCTAAAACCTAACAGCTTAAAATAGATAAATTACACATGCACGAGTTAAAATTATCGACCGAAATTGAACAAACCCAGCTAGGAATGCGCTTAGATCAAGCATTATCAGAACTTTTCCCTGATTACTCAAGATCTAGAATTAAAGATTGGATCGTTAATAATAAAGTTACTGTTAACAATATTATTGTCAATAAACCGAAAGAACGTGTTCTTGGCGGTGAAAAAATAAGTATATGCGCTGAAATTGAGGAAGAAACTTATCATCAGCCAGAAGATATTAAACTTAATATAATTTATGAAGATGATGATATTTTAGTGATTAATAAACCGCGCGATTTAGTTGTACATCCGGGCGCGGGTAATCCTAATGGCACGGTATTAAATGCCTTATTGCACTATTATCCAGAAATATCGCGTGTACCACGTGCGGGTATTGTGCATCGATTAGACAAAGATACTACAGGTTTAATGGTTGTGGCTAAAACAATCGTCGCCCAAACCCATTTAGTTGAATCATTACAATTGCGTGAAATCACCCGTGAATACGAAGCTGTCGCAATGGGAATTATTACCGCGGGGGGCACTATTGATCAACCTATTACACGTCATCCGACTAAACGAACGCATATGGCGGTATTCCCGACAGGTAAACCTGCAGTTACCCATTATCGCGTAATGGAAAAATATCGGTTACATACTCGATTACGCTTACGTTTAGAAACAGGACGAACTCACCAAATCCGTGTGCATATGTCGCATATAGCGCATCCATTGGTTGGTGATCCATTATATGGAGGACGTCCAAGACCACCAAAAGGTGCCAGTGACTCATTTATTCAAACCTTACGAGATTTTGACAGGCAAGCACTGCATGCTACTATGTTACGTCTATTCCATCCTGTTACGGGCGAACAGATGGAGTGGCATGCGCCGATTCCTGATGATATGCAAAAATTAATTCAAGCATTACAGGAAGATACCGAACTTCATAAAGATGAACTGGATTGGTAACAAATATGATTAAATCGATTTACCCTTATTGGACTGCACCTAAAAATATTCATGCGTTTACTACCACCAGAACAGGAGGGGTTAGTTCAACGCCATTTGCCAGTTTAAATTTGGGTAATCGAACTGATGATAATTTAGATCATGTTGCCGAAAATCGTAAACGTATTATTAACGCACAGCAGATACCCAGTGAACCTTATTGGCTCAATCAAACGCATAGCACTATCGCGCTCGATATTTCACAAATTGCTTTACAAGCACCAACTGGAAAGATAAATACTCATCAATCATTTGAAGCCGATGCTTCTTATACTAATCAACCCAAGCAAGTTAGTGTTGTGCTAACAGCAGACTGTCTGCCTGTATTATTTTGTTCAATGAAAGGCGATGAAGTCGCGGCTGCCCATGCGGGTTGGCGAGGGTTATGTCATGGTATTTTAGAAGAAACAGTTAAAAAATTTGTCTGTCCAACCAGTGAAATCTTAGCTTGGATGGGACCCGCCATCAGTGCAAAAAAATTTGAGGTAGGTATTGAAGTTAAACATCAATTTGAAAAAGTCGATTCTAACGCTAAATTGGCTTTTACTTTAATTAATCCATCCGAGCAAAAATATCTGGCTGACTTGTATTTAATTGCCAAACAACGTTTGCAAGCTATGGGTGTTGTTCATGTGTTTGGTGGCGACTATTGTACTTATACCGAACAAGATAAATTCTTCTCATATCGTCGTGAAAATAAGACTGGTCGAATGGCATCAATGATTTGGTTTGATTAAACCGCAACGTATTAAGTTGGAATAAAAATAGCTGTATATTGTTTATTCTTCAACCATTTAATTTTGAATTAAATAAATAAAAATATTTACCTATTTAATACTGTGTATTCTATTTTTGTTAGGTCTTGAGTGTTTAATTATGTGAATTTTGATTTATTTTCGAGTATAGATAGTTTATCGAAGCTCCATAACGTTTATTCATCAAATTTAACACAATTGGAACGATTTGATTTATAAAGGCAAAGTTTATGTAATAACATAATTCTTGTCTCTAATATGAATTGTGGCTAAAAATAAAATGAAACGGTATAGACTCCTGAATATTTTTTACAGATTGTTTGTTTTAGCTTATTAAGGCTTTTGTAATAAAAGCCTTAATTATGAGAAATATCTATATAATAAAAAACGAATTAAAACAAAATTAAGCAAAAACTCAATCTAATTTCGGATGTTGATCAACTAAATCTTGACGTTGTTCTTGTAGATTTTCTATCTGTTCGTCGATATCTTCCACTTTTTGCTCGATGGAATCAAAGTGATCCGATAAGATCTCTTTTGCTTCTGAACGATCTGATGCAGCAGGTGTTGCACCTCTTAATGGTTGATTGGCGGTTTCTCTCATTTTTATACCGGTGAATAATCCTACTAATGCAACAATCATCAAGTAGTAAGCTGGCATGTATAAGTTATTAGTTTCCTCGACTAACCAAGCGGCAACGGTTGGTGTTGCACCAGCAATTAACACTGAAATATTAAACGAGATAGCCAATGCACTGTAACGGATGTGGGTTGGAAAAATAGCCGGTAATATTGATGCCATTACTCCTGTAAAACAGTTTAGCAAAACTGCTAATATCAATAATCCTAAAAAAATAAGACCAATAACATCACTATTAATCATTACAAAGGCAGGATAGGAAAGAATAAATAATCCTAAACTTCCTCCTATTATAAAGGGTCTACGTCCTATTTTATCACTAATCAACCCTATCATAGGTTGCACAAATAACATGCCAATCATGATAGCAATAATAATTAATACACCATGATCAGTATGATAATTTAAATTGTGTGATAAGTAACTCGGCATATAGGTCAGTAGCATGTAATAGGTAACATTAGTGACAATGACCAATCCAACACAAACAAATAAACTTTTCCAATACTTGGTTATGATTTCTTTGAAAGTCATTTTAGGTGGATTTGCGATATTGGCTTGTTCATTTTTATCCATTGAATCAGTATGTTGTACAAATGCAGGGGTCTCTTCTAATGCATGACGTAAATAAAGACCAACAAGTCCTAATGGTAAAGCAAATAAGAATGGAATTCGCCACCCCCACTGTTGGAATTTAGCATCACCAAGGATAGTTGATAATAGCACGACTAAGCCCGCACCCACTAGAAAACCCGCAATGGAGCCAAAGTCTAACCAACTTCCCATAAAACCACGTTTACGGTCTGGCGAGTATTCGGCCACAAAAATTGCTGCGCCGGAATATTCACCGCCAATTGAAAAGCCTTGCGCTAATTTAGCCAATAATAATAGTACTGGGGCAGTAATGCCAATTGATGCATAGGAAGGAATCAGACCAATACAAAATGTACTTAATGACATGATAATGATGGTGACAGAAAGTACTTTTTGGCGACCAAATTTATCGCCTAATATACCAAACACTAATCCACCTAATGGTCGAACTAAAAAAGGCACCGAGAAAGTTGCCAATGCAGCAACTACTTGTACATTGGGTGAAGCATTAGGGAAGAATACTTGCCCTAATACATAAGCTAAAAAGCCATATACGCCAAAATCAAACCATTCCATCGCGTTACCAAGTCCTGCTGCAATAATGGCTTTTTTTAATTTGCTATCATCAATAATTGTTATGTCATTTATATTTAATGGGTGATTTTTCGGTTTTATCGTTTTCTTCATAGAATACCGCCTGTTTTCATGTCATAAATGAAAAGAAATAATGCAACAAGGTAAATCGGTTGCTTAGTAATGCAAGATGAATACAATTCAAATGACACATTAACCATGTGTTATTCAGTTAATTTTTCCGATGAAAATTTAAGTAAAGATAAAAGAGGATAATAAAAAGCAAAAAATGATGTTTTGTTGATGCATTCTAATATAATTGAATATCGACAAAATCATTCTTTTCATGAAAATTAGGCATTAATTATATCAAAATATCTAATTATGTAAAATGAGGCAAATAAACAGTTTAGTTTTATCAAATAATCAGTCAGTGAGTCAGTCAGTATTATTCATAAGTATTATGATCATAATTTGTAACAGTTTGATTGATATCTGATCTAAAAGGAGGTATTTTATACACTTTTTATAATAATTATAATTTTTAGTTTATATTAATAATAAATAGTTAAATAAAGCACAGTAGTATTTGCTATATACATGAAATATATTGAGGATAACATGGATAAAGGATTAGCCAATTTGGTGAATCAATTGGGTAATGGTTTAAGTCGTGGTCTAAAGCAAGGTTTAGTTAATGGAGCAGGACATAATCGTTATACACTAAATATTGATGGTTTACCTGCTGAAGTTTCAGTTTTACAAGTTGAGGGTAATGAACAACTAAACCAGCCTTGGCACTATACGATTACTTTCACCAGCTCGGATAAACAACTATCTGTTGAGTCATTTCTTAACCAAAATGCCTGTTTGAGTTTTAATCCTGCTAATTCTAGCAGTTTAAGCGACTTTGCAACTCAAGGACTTAATGCACTTAATTCCTTAACTTCGGCTAATCCATTAGATGCATTAAAACAGTCTGAGCCATTAAAACAGTTAGATAAACTTAAACAATCTAATCCACTTAATTCTTTAACCCAATTTAATCCGCTTAATCCGTTAAATTCACTATTATCTCAGGGCGGGTCACGCACTCTTCATGGTGTGATAACCCAGTTCAGTCAATTATCAGTCAGTAATGATGAAGCCCGTTATCAAGTTGTCTTATCCTCGCAATTAGCCAAACTGGCATTAAGTCATAACTGTGCTATTTTTCAGAATCAAAGCGTTATCAGTGTGGTTGAAGAGGTCTTGCGTGGTCATGGTTATACAGGGATTGATTATCGTTTAGCACTTAAAGAGCAATATCCGGAGCGTGAATTTATCACCCAGTGGCAGGAGAGTGACCTTGAGTTTATTCAAAGACTGCTTGCTGATGTGGGGGTCTATTTCCGGTTTGAAACGCATGGTGAACATAATTGTGATGTGATGGTCATCAGTGATTATGAGCAAGGTTATCAGCAGGTGGCTGATATTGTGTACAAACAACCGAGCGGCACACTGGATAACGGCGTTGAAAGTGTCTGGGATATGACCTTACACAGTCAGATGGTGGAATCTTCGGTACAAGTACAAGATTATAACTATCGCGATGCGCAGGCGAATTTACTGGGCGAAGTTAACAGCCAACAGAAAGATAACACCACTTACGGTACTGATTACCGTTATGATGAGCACTATAAAGGGTTAAATAGCAATGGTGACAGCAATAATGGAATTGATAGTGACACCAACAATAATGATGATGAAAACAGTGGTGATATTGATACCGACGACAGTAACGGCAATAATAACGATAATAGCAGTGATATTAGCACTCATTCTGGTAATGCGAGTAATGGTGTTGAAAGTGGTGAATGGTATGCCCGCATTCGCCATGAACACGCCATCAGCCGTCAAATTGTTATCCGGGGTAAAAGCAATCAGGCTAATTTAGCCCCGGGCCAACATATCCGCATCAAAGGCAGTACGATTGCCGGAATAGATGAGGGGGTAATGATATTAACGGTGCAAGGACAGGGAAACCGCAGTGATGCTTATGAACTGAGTTTTACCGCGATACCTTACCAGCCATTAAAACCTTACCGCCCGGAGCCGATTCCTTTTCCGACTATTGACGGCACTTTACCGGCACGGGTGACCAGTCCGAATAATGACACCTATGGTTATATTGATACACAAGGGCGCTATCGGGTTAAATTTAACTTTGATTTAAAAGAGTGGCGAAACGGTGAAGAGAGCTTATGGTTAAGACTGGCTAAACCGTATGCGGGCAGTACCTATGGTTTTCACTTTCCACTGATTGATGGTACAGAAGTTGCGGTTGCCTTTACTAACGGTAATCCGGACCGACCTTATATCGCGCATGCGATGCATGACAGCCAACACCCTGACCATGTGACCGCCATAAACAAACACCGAAATGTAATTCGTACTCCTGCTAACAACAAACTGAGGATGGATGATAAGCGCGGACAAGAGCACATCAAGTTAGCGACCGAATATGGTAAAACCCAGCTTAACATCGGGCATTTAGTTGACCAAAACAAAGAGCAGCGAGGTGAGGGATTTGAACTGCGCACCGATGAGTGGGGAGCGATTGCTGCCAATAAAGGTTTATACCTGACCAGTCAGACCGAGCCTAAGGCACAGGGTAAACAACTTGATATGCAAGGTGCCATTACTCAGCTTGAAAATGCGTTATCAATTGCCAAAGCATTGCAAAATGCAGCAACTGCCTCTGAAGCCCATGGCGCGGACACCGACAGTCAGGAGCAACTTAAAGCGACATTAACCCAATTAGCCCAAAGTGGCATTATTGCTTATGCACAAGAGGGCATCGCTTTAACCAGTCCGGAAAACATCCAACTGTCAACATCGAATAGCGTTTCAATGACCAGTGAAAACCAAACTGACATTAATGCGTTAAAAAACATTACCGTCTCATCCGGTGAATCCATCGGTCTGTTTGCCCATAAATCAGGAATGAAAGTCTTTGCCAACCAAGGTGATGTTGAGGTGCAGGCACAAAATGCCAACCTGAATATGGCTGCCAAGCAAGATATTAAAATAGACAGTGTTGATGGAAAATTAACGGTTACCGCAAGTAAAGAACTGACGTTAATGTGTGGTGGTTCATACATCAAACTCAGTAGTGCTGGGATTGAACTGGGCACGGCGGATAATGTTTATATAAAAAGTAATGCATTACAGAAAATGGGACCGAAAACGATACGAGTCGATCCGTTAGCATTACCTTATCTCATAGGCAATTATGCAATTAAATTTATATGTAAAGATGAAACAGGAAAAATTCATGCTAATGAGCCTTATATTGCGACATTGCCAGATGGCAGAAAGGTGCAAGGTCGAACCGATAAAAATGGATATACAAAAGCATTTTATACACAAAATGAAAATGAAACAGTCACATTAGAGTTTATTTAAAGGTAAGATAAAATTATGCCGGATAAAACTAAAATAAGCACAACCACTTCAGCACAAACAACTGTAATTAAAAAAGGTGAGGTTGCCATTCAACAAGCCATAATAAAAATACCGCCCAAACCTTTATTTGTATTATTTGCATTTGGAGGCGGTGGGGCTCTCTCATTTAAATTAGCTGCTTATTATAAAAAAAGACGATTACAAAAAAAATATCCCAATGCTGAAATTCGAATTATAAGTGGGTTTAAATATCCCTCTGAGTTTAAAGCAGAATGGACTAAATTATATAATGAGTTAACCAATCCTGAAACGGCTAGTAAATATGCTTTATGGCAAATTCACTATTTTGGTCATGGGGGAAATAACTCGCTTTATCTAAAAAAACAAAATGATAATAGTGAAATTTTTTTTAATGATAAGGATAATATGGAGTGTTTACCTTGGCATCCGCATGAGGGTATTTTTGTTTTACACTCTTGTCGAGGTGGAGCATATGAAGATTCATTCAATAAAACGATGATTAAGGCAAAAATTTGTTTAGCAAATACAATCTCTGATAAACAAAAAACCCGTTGCTTAGGACAAACTATCTATGCTAATTTTGCTATTGATGTGATGAAAATTGATAATTATTCACCAGATGCAAATCTTTATTCTTTTGTATTTGAGCCAGAAACAACCGCAGAAGAAGATGCGGAAAGATTTAAATACCGACCCGATCGCTACATTAGTAGTTTTTATTCTAATACCCCAATAGATCGAGTTTTGTGGGGATATGCTTTATTGACTGGTCAAACAAAAACAAAAATGATGAAAAATAAAAAAAATTATGAAAAAGCTATTAAAGAACCTTATCCTATTTATGAAGAAATAAAAAAATTAAGTCCAAAAAATCAGATTCTTCCCTGTCGAGTATTCAATAGAGGTGTATTAGAAGAACGCATTGTAGAAGTTGACGTTTTTAATCAAAATGATTTGGAGTATATCTAATGAATAAGTCAACTAAAATAAAAAAGACAATACAAAAGAAATCAATAGCTTTTAGTATTTGTTTGATTATCTGCATTTTGATCTGTTATTTTTATAATTTAATAAATTCAGAGAATAATTCAATTCAACAGGACAATATAATTATGGACTATACTATTTATCCTTCAACCATTCCTGAAAACCAATTATTACGTATAGAAGAGGCTAAAGAGCTATATCGTCGAGCATTCGACGATCAAGTATTTTATGCTGTTGTAGATCCTGAACACTTAGTTAAATTTATTAAACATGCCTGGCAGTGGGATAAAAATGCAATGCCTTATTATTATGATCTTCTTAATTGGCAAGACTTATATGATGAAAATGAAAAGGAAGAAGGTATGATGTCATTTTCTAAGTTTATGAAAAAATATCGCGATCAGTTAGTTGATAGCACCGGCAAACCGTTAGTTGAACCGGTGGTATTTAAAAATCCGGATATGGATATTTATTTATGGGATAAATTTGCTGATTTAAAATACCCAAAATTTGCTTTCCAAAAGGGATGGGAATTTAGTCCTTGTGAATATGTTAATAATGAGGAATATCTTGCATGCTCTGATGAACAATTAGAAAAAAGTATTAAATATTTCAATTATGCTTTAGAAGGAGGTTATCACTGCTATGAGGATTTAACAGCACGAATGCTGTTTCAACAAGGCTATCATTATAAAGATAAAGAATTTAAAAAAATTAATAAATTAACCGAATACCGTAAATCATTAACACCAGAAGATTTAAAACTGGCAATTGATTATGCCGAAATAATGG
>NZ_JACFQU010000010.1:0-146700 GCF_016101285.1 Gilliamella sp. W8136 | reverse complement strand
CCGAACTCAGAAGTGAAACGCCGAAGTGCCGATGGTAGTGTGGGTATTACCCATGTGAGAGTAGGGAGCCGCCAGACTTTTAAATATAGAGAGAGCCCAGCAGGAATGCTGGGCTTTTTTGCATATAGAGATTATAAAACTGACTGAAATTTATACAAGATGCTATGTTTAGTATATGGCTAAATAATAATTCATTTAGTGTATAATAAGTTTAGCATGATATTGAAACTAAAGTTAAAGCAGGATGAGATGCACTCATTAATAGCCTTTAATAAACCCTTTAATGTCACAACTCAGTTTTCACCTCATGAAAAGTATCAGACATTAAAAGATTTTATAAAATTACCAAAATTTTATCCGGCTGGACGTTTAGATACCGATAGCGAAGGATTGTTATTATTAACAAATGATGGTAAATTACAAGCTAAAATCAGCTCACCAAAATTTAAATTGCCAAAAACCTACTGGGTACAAGTTGAAGGTTCAATTAACCAACAAGCGATAAATGAACTAAGAAAAGGTATTCAGTTAAAGGAATTTTATACAGCGCCAGCTATAGTAGATTTTCTAGATGAACCATTGTTCCTATGGAAAAGAGTTCCTCCTATTCGCGAACGTAAAACAATACCCACATCATGGATAAGTATTACTATCACTGAAGGAAAGAATCGCCAAGTTAGGCGAATGTGTGCAGCAGTGGGTTTTCCTTGTTTACGACTAATTAGAGTTCAAATTGGCAAATATAATTTATTTACTCACCAATTACCATTAGGTGAATGGTGTCATATTAAAACTTCGAATCTTTATTGATAATTATTTTTAATTATTCTTTATAGATAACGTATCATTCATTTTATAATTTAATAAAATGAGCAAAATAAATTAATAATGTTATTCCTTTTATTTGAATACATTGGGCTTTATTTTAAAATAATATAAAATGATCACTTATGATTGTCATGGGATAAACAATTTATGGTTGAACAAAAAAAAGAAGGATTTTTTTCTCGTTTGAAAAAAGGACTTTTTAAAACAAAACAGAATATAGGATCTGGATTCCTTAATTTATTTAGAGGAAAAAAGATCGATGATGCACTATTTGAAGAATTAGAAGAACAATTGCTTATCGCTGATGTAGGTTTTGATACAACACAAAAGATTATTAGTACATTAACTCAACATGCTTCAAGAAAAGAGCTAAAAGATGCAGATGCATTACACGAGCTTTTAAAACAAGAAATGAAATCTATTTTAGACGGAGTCGATAAACCACTTAATATAGATAGTCATAAACCATTTGTTATTTTAATGGTTGGTGTCAATGGTGTTGGTAAAACAACAACTATTGGTAAATTAGCTCGTCAGTTTCAACAACAAGGCAAATCAGTTATGCTGGCTGCTGGCGATACTTTTCGTGCTGCAGCTGTTGAACAATTACAAGTATGGGGTGAACGTAATAATATTCCTGTTATTGCTCAACATACTAATGCCGATTCAGCATCAGTTATTTTTGATGCAATACAAGCAGCAAAAGCCAAAAAAATAGATGTATTAATTGCGGATACAGCAGGTCGTTTACAAAATAAATCTCATTTAATGGATGAATTGAAAAAAATAGTGCGTGTAATTAAAAAGCAAGATGAAACGGCACCACATGAAATTATGTTAACGATTGATGCAGGTACAGGACAAAATGCTATTAGTCAAACAAAATTATTTAATGAGGCAGTTGGTGTTACAGGAATGGCATTAACTAAATTAGATGGAACAGCAAAAGGTGGTATTATTTTTAGTATTGCCGATCAGTTCAATATACCTATTCGTTATATTGGGGTTGGTGAAAAAATTGAAGATTTAAGACCTTTTGTTGCCGATGATTTTATTAATGCTCTGTTTGATCAAACAGAAGAGTAAAAAATAATGATCCAATTTCAACGTGTAAGTAAAGTTTATTCTGGCGGGAAACCAGCATTACAAAATATAACCTTTACTTTATTACCCGGTGAAATGGCATTTTTAACCGGTCATTCTGGTGCTGGTAAAAGCACCTTAATGCGACTAATTTGTGGATTAGAAAAAGCGAATGATGGCAAAGTTTTATTAAATGGTATTGATGTTTCAAGTTTAAAACGACAAGAAATGCCATTTTTACGTCGTACCATTGGTATGATTTTTCAAGATCATCAACTACTAATGGATCATACTGTTTATGATAACGTTGCTATTCCATTAATTATTTTAGGAAAAGCACCTGAAGAAATTCGTCGACGAGTTTCTGCCTCATTGGATAAAGTGGGATTGTTAAATAAAATGAAATTTTATCCAATACAATTATCTGGTGGTGAGCAACAACGGGTCGGGATTGCTCGAGCAATTGTAAATCATCCTAATGTCCTACTTGCTGATGAACCCACAGGAAATTTGGATGATAAACTTTCGAAAGACATTTTAAAACTATTTGAGGAGTTTAATCAAACTGGGGTAACTGTCTTGATGGCGACTCACAATATGACGCTTATTCGCCACAAACAACATCGTATATTGCATTTAAATCAAGGGCATTTAGAGGTTAAAAATTAATAATGAGCGCTAATATTAAACCGAATAAATCCAATGGAAAAGATAGCAATATTTTTTTTTGTCATTGGAGAAGGCAAATTGGTTATGCTTGGCGTAATACCTTTAATAATTTCACTCAACATATTTTTGCTTCATTACTGACAGTTTTTGTTATTGCGATTTCAATAACATTACCAACGATTAGCTATCTACTTTGGAAAAATGCTAATCACGCTTCGAATCAGTGGTATCCAACGCCAAATTTAACTGTTTACATAAATAAGGAATTAACTTCAACACAAACCACAGAATTAATTTCTAAGTTTAAATCTTATCCTGAGGTTGAAAAAATTGAATATCTTTCCCGAGATCAAACAAAAGAAGAGTTTAAAACGTGGTCTGGATTTGGTAACGCGCTTGATCTTCTGGATGAAAATCCGTTACCAGCAATAGCAATTATTATTCCAAAAGAAGAAGCAAAACAAACCGCTACATTGCATGCTTTTCAGTCCAAATTACTAGAGATTAAAGGGGTTGATGATGTTCAACTTGACGATAGTTGGTTTACTCGATTAACTGCATTGACCGATATGGTAAAATCCATCGTATGGATAATTTCGATATTTATGATTGGTGCTGTTTCGCTTGTCATAGGAAATAGTATTCGATTAAACATTTTTGCTCGTAGACAAGTTATTGTAGTGATGCAATTAATTGGGGCAACTGAAGGTTTTATATTACGTCCATTTTTGTATAATGGTATATTGATTGGATTTATTAGTGCAATTTTTGCGTTGATTTTATCAGAAGTATTTATTTTTCAAATAGATTCAATTATATTACGTGTTTCTGCTATTTTTGGTACAAAATTTATACTTAAAGGACTTTCATGGGACGAAAGTATACTAATTGTATTGTTCTCTATGATTCTTGGTTGGTTTTCTGCACTGGTATCGACTAAGAAATATTTAAAAACGATGCACATTGCTTAATTATTTAAGTATAGTTTTTATTATTAAATTAATAATAAATGTGAACTAAATCACATTTTAGTGGTCTAATATTACAGTTATATTGTTGCCATTATGAATAAGCGACAAAACTAGTTTAAATTAAGGAGGGAGTTAAATGAGTACTGATTTAAAAATGCAAGTAGGTGCTTTAATCCCACAAGGAAATATTGAATCATATCTTCGTATGATTAATACTTATCCAATGTTAACTGCAGAGGAAGAAAAATCATTAGGCGAAAAACTTTATTATCATGATGATGTTGATGCTGCAAAACAATTAATTTTGTCACATTTACGTTTTGTTGCGCACATTGCTCGTGGTTATGCTGGTTATGGTTTACCTCAAGCAGATTTAATTCAAGAAGGTAATATTGGTTTAATGAAAGCGGTTCGTCGCTTTAATCCTGAAATGGGGGTTCGCCTAGTTTCATTTGCTGTGCATTGGATAAAAGCTGAAATACATGAATATGTCTTAAAAAATTGGCGTATTGTTAAAGTTGCAACTACAAAAGCACAAAGAAAGTTATTCTTCAATCTAAGAAAAAATAAACAACGTTTAGGTTGGTTTAATAGTGCTGAAGTGGATATGGTTGCTGATGAACTTGGTGTAAGTCGTAAAGATGTTCTAGAGATGGAATCGCGCATGTCAGCACAAGACATGTCATTTGATATTGATAATGATGATGACGACAATTCAATTGTTGCACCAGCACTGTATTTAGAAGATAGTAATTCTGATTTTTCAAAATCAATTGAAAATGACAATTGGGAGAATGATGCAACCGATAAGCTACATGATGCCTTATCTCAATTAGACGAACGTAGCCAAGATATTATTAAAGCGCGTTGGTTAGATGCTGATGATAGTAAATCAACACTGCAAGTATTGGCTGACAAATACAGCGTTTCTGCCGAACGTATTCGCCAACTTGAAAAAAATGCGATGAAAAAACTAAGAATTGCTATAGAAGCATAATTGATTTTTATTAATAATAAATAAGCCCTACTTTGGTTAAAAGTAGGGCTTTTTTTGTAATCTAAATTTAATTTATCTGTTTAATAAAGAGGATAATAATAGTTTTTATTATTTTATAATAATAAAAAATTATCGTTTTATTTTAATTTATTGTTGTTTTATGTCTTTGGAAGTGATAAGCTGTGTTTAATTTTTATACATAAGGAAATAAAAATGAATACCAATATCTCTCAATCTCAGTCACGTCTAAATAAATACTGTAAATTAATGGCATTGTTAACTTTTATTCCTATAATAACGATATTAATTGCAATGGTATCTCCTTTATTATTTTATTTTTTTAATATACACAATATTGGTTTAGAATCGGGTGGATATTCCTTTTTTATTGCTCATAGTGCAGATAGCTCTGATATTGACCCAACTAAACTTTCTATATGGCAAGCCGTCTTAGTTACCTTAATTGATACCATTATTATTGCAATTTTAGTTTATGCTTTCTTTCAGCTTAGATTACTTTTTTTAAGTTATAGTAAATCGGACTATTTTTCAGTAAGTTCGGCTAATTATTGTTATAAGTTTGGTACAACATTAGTTATTTGGGAAGTGATACAATTAATCACTGAGCCGTTATCATCATTAATCTTATCTTTTAATAATGATCTTTCGGAACGTTACATTTCTCTATCATTCACCAGTGAAGATTTAATGTTATTATTTCCGTCAATAAGTATTATGATAGTTGGTCAAATATTGAAAAAAGCATGTCAAATAGCCGAAGAAAATAAGCAGTTTATTTAGCAAGGAGCCAAAAGTGCCAATTATAATAAATTTAGATGTAATGCTGGCTAAACGTAAAGTTAAATCTAAAGATTTAGCGGCTGCCATTGGTATTACTGAACAAAATTTATCTTTACTTAAACAAGGTAAAGTAAAAGGATTTAGGCTAGCAACACTAGAGGCAATCTGTAACTATTTAGATTGCCAACCTGGTGATATATTGGAATATATAAAAGAAGACGTTACGAATTAGTCGCTAACCATGCTGCTTCTTGAGCATGTAATAGGGCTGTATCAAAGAAAGGGATGGCGTGATCTTGTTGATTTATTAATAAACCGATCTCAGTACAGCCTAAAATCACCCCTTCAGCACCTTGCTTAACGAGTTTATCAATAATATTGAGGTAAACTTGCTTAGATTCAGGTTTAATTTTCCCAAGGCAAAGTTCATCATAAATAATATTATTGATGATTATTCTATCTTGTTCATCAGGAATTAAAACATTTAAACCTTTTTCGATTAATTTTGATTTATAAAAGTTTTGCTCCATGGTGTACTTGGTACCAAGTAACGCAACAGACTTTATTTTATCTTTGATTAAATATTTGGCGGTCACATCGGCGATATGAATGATCGGAATAGTAATATTTTTTTGAATTTGATCAGCAACCTTATGCATCGTATTAGTACAGATAATAATAAAATTAGCGCCAGCTAGTTCTAATCTTTTAGCCGCATCAGTTAAAATAATCGCGCTTTTATCCCATTCATTATTTGCTTGGCAACTTTCTATTTCTTGAAAATCAACACTGTATAAAAGTGTTTTTGCTGAATGTAAACCACCAAGTGATTTGCTAATAAATTGATTGATGACTTGATAATAAGTTATTGTGCTTTCCCAACTCATCCCACCAATTAATCCAATTGTTTTCATATTACTCATACCTTATTTTTATGATTACTTGCCACTAAAATCATTATCGTACATTATAATGATTTTATTCAATTTAAATTATTTAATATATTTTATAGTTTATTATTAAAATTATTTTTCGTGAATTATTATATAGATTAGGAATATAAAGCTAATGAAGAAAATCATTAATTATCTCTATATTATGCCAATAGTTTTTTCAATCTTTTCTTTTCAGGCTTTTGCAGAAACAAAAACTATTCATGTATTAGTCGCCTTATGTGATAACAAATATCAAAAAATAGTACCCGTTCCACAGGCAATTGGTAATGGTCAAGATCCCAAAAATAATCTTTATTGGGGGGCTGCTTATGGTTTTAAAACCTATTTCGCTAAACAAAAAGAGTGGCAAGTAATCAACATTAATAAGCCGACATCTGGAAAAATATTAGAAGAGATAATTTATAAACATCGAAATAAGGATGTGTATCTCATTGCTCAAGCATATAATGGGAAATATATTGATAATACTGTTAATGATTTTTTAGATTATTCGGCTGGTAAAAAAGTACAGCAAATTAGACTTAATGATAAAACAGTAATGGCAGGCGGAAATGCCGACCTAGTTATATATATTGGCCATGATTATTTAATGGAATCATCATGGCGTGATTATTTACCTGATAGTTGGCGTTGGAATACATTGTCAAAAACAGAGCAAGAAAAACAAAAATTACGTTATGCTGCGGTATTTGCTTGTAAAAGCCAGAAATATTTTACTCCACCATTATCTCGTTTAGGTATTACACCATTAATTTTAACCTTGCATCGAATGGCGCCAGAAGCTTATAGTGTGCATGCAATGATTAACAGCTGGTTAAATGGTGAATCGAAAGATGAAATAAGGTTTAAAGTAGCAAGTGCTTACAGCCAATATCAAAAGTTAAGCAAACCAGCCTTACACATATTTACCACAGAATATAGCCAATAATATTTTTTCAGTAATTTATTTAATTTATTAATAAAAAAGGCGAATAGATATGTTGAAAACACCAAAAATCGTCATCTTAACCGGTGCAGGTATTTCTGCTGAATCAGGGTTATCGACATTTCGTGCCCAAAATGGTTTATGGGAAGGTTATGATGTTAATGATGTCGCGACCTACGAAGGATATATGCGTAATCCAGTCGCTGTTCATGATTTTTATAATATGTTGCGTAGAAAACTACAAAATCCTGAAGTAAAACCTAATATGGCTCATTTTGCTTTAGCGCAATTAGAACAAAAGTTAGGTTCGGATAATGTATTAATTGTTACCCAAAATGTGGATAACTTGCATGAACAAGCTGGTTCTAAAAATATTATCCATATGCATGGTGAATTATTAAAAGTGCGCAATGAAAAAACAGGACAGATAATCGATTGCTATTACGATGTGAATTATCATGAAAATAAATTAATTCGTCCACATATTGTTTGGTTTGGTGAGATTCCACTGCAAATGGAAGAAATTTATAACGCACTTTCACAAACGGACTATTTTATTTCGATTGGTACATCAGGTAATGTTTATCCAGCTGCAGGATTTGTTCAAATAGCTAATCAAGCGGGAGCCAAAACTGTTGAACTTAATTTAGAACCAAGTTTAGGTGAAAATTTATTTGAAACAAAAATTTATGGTCCAGCGAGTAAAATTGTACCAGAGTTTGTTAAAAAATTTATATAAACTATTAAATTAGTTTAGCTGTTTTAAATAATTTTTACCGCCAAGGTTATTCATTTGATTACGAATCCATTGCGCTTTTTTTTGTACATGATTATTAGGGTTAGCTGGATTCCATTTTCTAGGGTTAGGTAACGTAGCAGCGAGTAGACTTGCTTGATAAGGCGTTAACTTGTTAGCGCTTACTTGAAAATAGTATTGCGAAGCTGCTTCTATACCAAAGATTCCCTCTCCCCACTCAACACTGTTTAGATAAATTTCAAGTGTTCGTCGTTTAGACCAAAGTAACTCAATTTCAAGAGTAAACAAGGATTCAAAACCTTTACGAATCCAACTACGCGAAGGCCATAAAAAAATATTTTTTGCTACTTGTTGACTAATAGTACTGGCACCACGAATTTTTTTATTATTTCGATTATGCTGTAGAGCATGATTAATTGCTTTAAAATCAAATCCCCAATGATTAGCAAACTTTTGATCTTCAGCAGCGATTACAGCTAGTTTTATATGATCTGATATTTGATTCCAATCTTTCCATGTCCGTTGTTGAGTAATATTCCAATGAGTGAGTTTTCTTTCTACCATTAACATTGAACCAAAAGGAGCAACCCATCTTAATAAAAGAACAATTAAAAAAGATAACAGTATAAATCCAATTATCATTTTTTTTGTAATGTTAAAAACTCTTTTTAATAAAGATTTCATGCTGATTCAGATAAAATAAAAAATTAGTGAAACAAGATACGATATATTCTTATTTAAATAAATAAATTTTTCTAAACGCGACTATTTAATGAAAATAGCAGAACAAATAAAAAGATAGTGCTGAGATAATTACGGTATAACATTTTATGGTGTGGAATATTAAAATTTTTCGGATTTAATTTCTTTGGGTTTGGATCCTAAAAAAGATGGTTAACTTTTTAAAATTGTTAAAATTTGTTTGAATCATCTAAAAAATTCATTAAAACTTATAAATTATTGCGCTGTTAAAAAAATATACTAAAATAGTATAAATAACAACTAAAGGTGGGGAACTATTTTGGATGATTTATATTTAATTTTTCTCTGTATATGCTTGATTTATGTGTCTTCATTCCGTAGAGGAGGATTTGGAGACAAACGTCCTAAAGTTCCAGGCTTTATTATTTTTCTTTATATCGTTTTATGTTTCCTCTTATTTGATGAAATACTTGATAGACCCCATTGAACAGGATGTACCCAAATTATAAATTAGAATCATAATTTTGTTCATACAATAGTATGAACTTTCGATTAACTTTCTAACTGATAGCATCGCTTTAGAGGCTAACAATTTCAGAAAATTAAAATTATTTTAATTAAAATTTTTTAATTTATCGATCTAATAAAGTAAAGTATTTATCCCACCGTAAACTAATGTGAACTTTTGATTGAGTTTCTAAGTAATAACAATAATCTCAAGGCTAACGTTATCTAATAATTTATAACTACTTTAGCTTAAATAACAATTTAAATTAAAATATTGTTTGGGATTTGTTAGTAAAATTAATGGATAGTTGTTTTATAGCATCAAAAAATAATTAACAAATAAAGTTAATAAGTGAAAATCAATTGATTTACTAAAAGTAATTGTTTAAAATTTATTATAAAGAAAATGTAAACAATAAATAAAAGAATTGTAAATAATAAAATGAAATTACCTGAATTTATCCAGCGCCGAAGTAACGCTTTTATATTACTTTTAGTTTATATCTCACTTAGTTTAATTTTAGCTTATATTCATACTACTAAGGATAACTCTTTTACAAATCTCTATTTTTTTATTGTTTTATCAACTACCTTTTGTCTATTTTTATTTATTCATATATTAATAAAAAGTCGATACCATGTTATTGTTGTTATAGGTACGTTATTTTTATTTTTACTCTTATCTGAAATTAATTATTTGATTTATTTTGGTGAGGTTATCTCTGAAGGCGTACTGGATTCTATTACAGAAACGAGTACCGATGAAGCATTTTCAATGCTTAAGCCAGTTCTGTTTATAATGGTACCCGCATTAATAATGGCTGTTGGTATTTTACTTATTTACAAGAAATTTATTACGGTTAAATTTAGACCTATATTACCTGTAACATATTATCTAGTTGTCGCATGCGTTTTTTTATCTATGAGTACTAATGTACAAAATGATATTCATAAAGATTATAGATTAAAATTAATAATATTGCGGGAGTTTTTTCCTGTAGTAGCTGGTAATATAGCTTATTTAGGAGCGACCTATCTTTCTACCGACATTTATGCTGATACAAGCGAAATAGAGGTTTTTAATGATGCTGTTATTTTACCTCCTCAGAGTTTAAATGATGATCTTGTTGTGTTAATTATGGGGGAATCTTCTTTAGTTTCTCGATATAGTGCCTATGGATATCATAAGCCAACGACTCCACTTATGGCAGAAATTTTTAATCAAAAAAATGGTGGTTGCATTATTAATAATAGTCATTCTTCTGCATCCTTTACAAGGGATTCCATACCAATGACTTTATCTTTCAATATTCCTGAAAGTAATGATAATTTATTTATCAACAAGTCAATTATTGAAATGGCTAAATATAATAATTATAAAACCTATTGGTTATCTTCACATCACCAAGGTGTTAAAGGAACAAGTAATGCTAAATTTGGTTTTATTGCCCGTAAAAGTGATGTGCTTGATATTACAGATAAAAAAACTGAAGATCATGATATTAATTTAAGTAAATTATTAGAACGACATCTTGAAAAAGATAGTGTAACTAAAAAGTTTATCATTATTCATTTACGCGGAAGTCATCAACCTTATAGTGATGGATATGATGAGATTGATAAACAAGCTTTGCCTGATGCTGAAATTTATGATTTAACTATTCATCATACTGATCGTACGGTAAAGGCAATATATGATGTTGTCAATAAATATAGTCGTAATTATAGTATCATTTATACTTCTGATCATGGAGAAATTGTTAATGTTGGTCATGGAATGAGTAGCGGTATTGATCAATTTTTAATTCCGTTTATGTTTATCTCAACGAATAATCGATTTGATTGCCAATTTATAGAATCGTTTCGTAGTTCAAATGGCTATTTAAGTGGCTTAATGAATAAATATATTTTATCTAATCTATTAGGTTATCAAATAGATCAAGCAATTCTTGATAAAGAAAAAAACAATGATCGTATTTTATTGCCAAATCATCATAATATACTTTTTTTAGATTATTTAGAATTAAATAAACAACCATAGTTTTTTAAAAACCCAAATGTTATAGATAATAAATAGTACATTTGGGTTTATTGTCTAGATGAGTATAAGCAATTAATCCGCGTAAATTATGCATAAAATTGGTGATACCTTTATGTCTTGGCTGTTTAATTTGATTATAGTCCAATTAAATAGTTCTCTTTTTTCTTGTTTTTAATAAAAGAAATTTAGTTTAATTACCTTATTAATTCAAAATAACTTTTTATAAATTCGGCTATTTGGCTCGGTTCATTGATATTAAGGTTTGGTAAATTAGTCTCTATTGGTTTATCACAGGCAATAGCGACAGTAAAATTATCTATAAAAAGAGGTTTTTGATTTGCGCTTCGGTGGCACATAATTTTAGGAATGGTTTCATCTTTAAATCCCTCAATTAATATAATATCAACATCTGAAAAATGATTAATCAAAGTCTGTAAATCAATAGATTTATCGGGTGTTTCATGAATTAAGGCATAACGATTATTACATGCCACGATAGTTTGTAATGATCCAGCTTTACGCAATTTATAACTATCTTTCCCTGGTATATCAAATTCAATATCGTGATGGGCATGTTTCAACGTGGCCACTTTAAATCCTTGCTCAACAAGCAGTGCAATAACTTTTGTTAACAAAGTTGTTTTACCACTACCGCTATACCCTGTGATTCCAATAATTTTTCTATCGTTCATAGACTATTAACTCTAACATGTTATATTGAAAGTAAATATTACATCATTTTATACAAGATTAAAGGTAATGATATGTACGATTTTTTAAATGATTATAATCAAACCGTGCATCCAAATTTATTAAAAGAATTTGTTGATATTAATAATAAAAAGTTGAGCGGTTATGGATTAGATGAATGTTGTAATGATGCAATAAATAGCATTAAGAAAATATTAAAATCACCGAATGCCGATGTCCATTTTATGGCAGGTGGAACCATTACCAATTTGACCACGATTTCACATATTTTAAAACCTTATCAGGCAGTTATTGCTGCTGAAACTGGTCATATCAATGTTCATGAAACAGGTGCGATTGAAGCAACAGGGCACAAAGTTGTAACAGTTAAAACTGAAGATGGAAAATTAACGCCAGAATTAATTAAACCTGTTTTAGATCATCATTGTGATGAACATATGGTGCAACCTAAACTTGTCTACATTTCAAATACTACCGAATTAGGTACTCTATATACGAAGCAAGAGTTAAAAAAGCTGTATCAATTTTGTCAAAAACATTATCTTTACCTTTATTTAGATGGTGCTCGTTTAGCAATGGCCTTGGCAGCAAAAGATAACGATATTACTTTTCCTGATTTGGCTAAATACACTGACGCATTTTATATTGGCGGTACTAAAGTTGGCGCTTTTGCAGGTGAGGCATTGATATTTAATAATCTTTCAATCAATCATGATTTCCGTTTCAATATGAAACAAAAAGGTGCAATACTAGCAAAAAGTTGGATTATAGCTGTACAGTTTAAAGCGTTAATGGAAAATAATCGTTATATTTCGCTTGGTAAACATAGCAATGATATGGCTGAAAAACTTAAAAATTTGTTTGAGACTGAAGGATTAACATTTGCAGCTAAACCACAGTCCAATCAACTGTTTGTTAATTTTCCTAATCAACTTGCCAAAAAAATTATTTCACAATATGCCGTAGATAATTTAGGACAAACTGATCCAAGTCATATTTGCTTACGTTTTTGTACTTCATGGGCAACACAAGAAGTTGAAATAGAGAATTTTGCTAAACAGTTAAAGGCACTGCTTATAAAATAATAACATATTGTTATAGATATATTTTTACAGTTACATAACATAAATTGAAAATATCGCCAAACGATCTGAGAAAGAAAGGGGGGGGGGAGAAAGTATAATGTTCAAATTTACCCTTAGCTTTTTAAAAGATTTTATTAATCCTTTAGTCACCCAATATTGATAGCATGTTATGTTTTAATTCTGTACTCTATAAAACGACTAAATACGGTTTAATAGTAATTATTTGATTGAAATATTGGCTTTTTCCAGCATGTCCAGAGTATTTATATTGGTAAAACCAGAAGGATTTTCACTAAAATCAACAGCGATAGCATTAATTTGTTTAAGAAACAGCATAAGCTTACGATCTCCGTTGTCTAAATATTTTTTTAGTTGAGGGATGATATTTTTATGGATCAATAAAATAGTAGGGTGATCATTTTTTCCATCGAAAGGATAAATTGCTTGGTGCGTTGTTGTGAATTTGATTAAACGAGCAATAAGATCCTCCGGTAAAAAAGGGGTATCACAGCTCACAAATAAATTCCAATCTGTTGTACTTCTTAATAAGCCACTATAAATCCCTGATAAAGGACCTAAAAATCCTTTTAAATCATCAGAAAATACAAAATAGCCTAATGAACTATATAGGTCAGTATGTCGATTACAATTAATCATAACAAAACTGACTTGAGGTTTAATACGATCAATGACATGTTGATAAAGTGGTTTTCCTGCTAACAACATTAAACCTTTATCCTTACCATTCATACGGTTACTTTGCCCACCGGCTAAAATAATCGCAGTAATTGACAGTTTTTGCATAAATTATTTCTCTTTTACATTGCCAAAAAACAAAATAGCATTACTATATAGCAAAGTTATTTTTTAGTCGCAAATAACCTATATCAGCAGTTTATGAATCTTTCTAAATGCACTATTTAAATTTAAAGTCGAGTATATAATAGAGGCCTTTTAATATATAGATAGTAAAGTAAAGATTAACATAAAGGTTTATATTATCACTTTCAACTTAATTGAATATTTAAAAAGGTAGTTATTATGAAATGTCATCGTATAGATGAGTTAATAGAGTTATTACAACCAGCATGGGAAGCAGATTCAGATCTGAATTTATTGCAACTTTTAGATAAATTGGGTAAAGAAGCTGGTTTTGACGGTGACCTAAAAGATTTGAGTGATGAAGTGTTAATTTATCATTTAAAAATGCGTGACTCAGATAAAAATGAAGCAATACCTGGGTTAAAAAAAGATTATGAAGATGATTTTAAAACCGCATTGTTAAAAGCCCGCGGAATTATTAAAGAATAAGGAGAATAAATTAAATGAAAAAAACGCTTATTGCTATGGGTGTATTGTTATTTTCGGTAAATTGTTTTGCCGATGATTCTTCGACAAATGCTATATCAAAGACATCCCAAACTCCTGCGACAACACAAGCACAAATTGAAGAGGGTAAACAATATATTGTATTACCAACTTATCCATCACCTGAAAAAGAAGTCATTGAATTCTTCTCGTTTAATTGTCCTAGTTGTTTTCGATTCGAAACAAAATATCATGGTACGAACCTTATAGCTAAAGCTTTACCAGAAGAGATGAAAGTTAAACGTTATCACTTATTGGACTTTGGATCGCTGGCTATGGAACTATCTGAAGCATGGGCGATAGCTAACGTTCTTGGCATAGAAGATAAAGCATCAGAAGCACTTTATAATGCAGTACAAAAAGATAGAACAATAAAAACGGCTGATGATATTAAGACAGTATTTGCTAAATTAGGCGTTGATGAGGAAACTTATGAAAAAACTAAAAATAGTTTCTTAGTAAAAGCATTTATGGCTCAACAAGCTGACGCTATTAAAGAAATGCAACCGTCATCTATTCCTTCTATTATTGTTAATCGTAAATTTTATATTAATTCTTCTGGTTTAGATACATCAAACGATGATGCTTATATAGCTGATTATGTTAGAGTTGCTACTTTTTTAGCTAATTTAGATCCTAATGTTAAAACTAACGCAAAAAAGAAAAAATAATTAAAGGATATGAGTGTTAATAGTCGATATAGAATAAAAGATTATTAAAAAACTCAAGTTTTAGTAAGTAATTAAAGCCTTTACGTGAAGAAATTCAGTAAAGGCTTTTTTGTAACTATTAAGGTTACTCTCGTTCTAAAGCATAAATTGGATCGAGCTTTGCAGCACGTTTGGCAGGAAAATAACCAAAAATAATACCAATGATACTTGAGCAACTAAATGCTGCAACAATGGCTATGGATGAAAAACTCATAGCAAAAGATGTAACTAACGCATTAAAAATAAATCCTACAACAAATGACAGTAAAATGCCTATTATTCCACCGGTTAAACATACTAATACTGCTTCAATTAAGAACTGTTGCAAAATGTCACTTGAGCGCGCTCCAACTGCCATACGAACGCCAATTTCTCGTGTTCTTTCAGTGACCGAAACGAGCATGATATTCATTACACCAATACCACCAACAATAAGTGAAATTAATGCAATGGTTGACACTAATAGCGTCAAGACCCAAGCTGAAGAATTTATTGTTTCACGCACATTGTCTGAATTAAAAATGAAAAAATCTTTAGTGCCATGCCTTTGTAACATGATTCGATTAACGGCTTGTTCTGCAATCGACAAATCAATATTATCATTAATACGAACAGTAATGCTTCTTAATGAAGTTTGTCCAACCATACGATTGATAACAGTCGTATAAGGTAACCAGACATTTAGACTTTCATTACTACCAAATCCTTGCTGTTGCTTTGTCGCAACACCAATTATTTTAACTGGTAGCTGACCAACCATTAAAATTTTTCCAATTGGATCTTCATTTGCAAATAATCGTTTAACTGTGTTTTCATCGATTACGGCATATTGTGCCGAATTATTAATGCTGCTTTGGTCAAAAGAGATACCTTGTGTAATATCATAACCACGAACGGCAAAGAATTGTTCACCGACACCATTGACAGTTCCCGTTACAGCTAGATTATCAATTCTGAAATAAACACTGGTTGATAGGTTAGGAGTAGTACTATGGACAAAACTTTGCTGAGCTAAAAAATCAGCATCCGATGAGCGTAAAGTTGTAATTTTTTCTGCATTACGATCACCAAAACCATTACCAGCATAAATTTCTAATGTACTTGTTCCCATAGAATTAATATTTGATAAGATTTTTTGTTTTGTTCCTTGTCCTAATGCCACCATTGAAACCACAGAAGCGATACCGATAATAATACCTAACATCGTTAAAAAGGTACGTAATCGCTGCGAAAACATTGATAAAATTGCCATTTTGAAAGCATCACGAAAACGATAATATTTTGCTCGAAAATTATCTTGAGTTTTAGCTTGCTCAATTTGTTTAACTTGGCGATTGTCGTTAGTTTCCGATTGATAATTAGGATTGATTGAGTCTGAAATAATATTGCCATCACTAATTTCAATGATTCGCTGTGCGCTTTGGGCAATATTTGCATCATGAGTGACAATAATAACTGTATGACCTTGACTGTGCAGTTCGCGTAATATCGCCATAACTTCTAGGCCACTTTTACGATCAAGTGCACCAGTTGGCTCATCGGCTAAGATAATTTGCCCACCATTTATTAGAGCACGACCGATACTAACACGTTGCTGTTGTCCACCCGATAACTGATTAGGTTTATTGTGAATTTTATCCGCTAGCCCTAAACGAGTTAAAATTTCGGTAGCACGTTTTTGCCTCTCTTCATCATTGACACCAGCATAGATTGCTGGAATTTCAACATTCCCTTGAGCAGTTAATGCATTTAACAGATGATAGCGTTGAAAGATAAAACCAAAATGTTCACGACGTAGTTCAGCCAATTCATCAGGCGACAATTTACTGGTAATTCGACCACTTATAGAATAAGTACCGGTAGTCGGTTTGTCTAAACATCCTAAAATATTCATTAAGGTAGATTTACCGGAACCCGATGCACCAATAATTGCCACCATTTCCCCAGCGTTAATTGTTAAATTTATACTTTTAAGAACTTGTATGGTTGAATCCCCTGCAGGGAATTCACGAACAATATTTTCAAGATTAATTAGAGGTGTATTTTTGTTTGACATAGTTAGAATCGTATCCTTGGTCCTTTTGCATTACTACTTAGTGATGCACCATTAGTGCTACTAACTATAACGGTATCCCCTTCTTTAATACCTGATTTTATTTCGACATTTATATTATTATTAATGCCTACTGTAACTTCTCGTTCTTCAATTTCATTACTTTTATTTAATAGATAAACAATGGCTTTATTGTCTCCTAGATTTTTTTGGAGAGCTTGAGATGGAATAGTCAATACATCTTTTGCTGAAGATAATACAATGTAGACTTGTGCTGTCATGGATATACGTAAAATACGATCTGGATTATCAACATCAAATAACCCATTATAGTAGATAGCACTTTTCGTAGTTGATGAACTTGAACTTGTTGTTGTTTCGGTATTAATTGAATCTGGAGCTGGTTCAATTGCGCGTAATGTTAAACCATCAAAACGCTTATTGGGTAGACCTAAAATTGTAAAATAGACTGGCATACCTTTTTTAACATTAATGACATCGGCTTCCGAAATTTGAGCTTCAATCGTCATTTTATCAAGTTGAGCAACTTTTACGATAGTAGGTGCACTTTGTACTGAGTTAACCGTTTGACCTTGATCAACGGGAATTGCCACAATCACACCATCAATCGGCGAACGAATTTTGGTATAACCTAAATTAACTTTGGCGGTATCTACAGCAACTTGAGCATTTACAATATCTGCATCAAGGGCTGCAATATCGGCTTTGATTGCATCAAGATCAGCTTTTGCTGCATCTAAATCTGATTGAATACCAACGCCTTTATTAACCAATTTTAATTGGCGCTCATAGGTTAACTGGTAGTTTACCAATTTTGCTTTTTTAGATTTGCGTTGCGCTTCAAAACTATTAAGAGATGCTTCGGATTGCTTTAGATCATTATTTTGTTTTAGATCGTCAATCTCGGCAATCATATCACCTTGTTTAACTTCGTCGCCTAATTCAACATAAAGCTTTTTGATTTGTCCTGAAACCTGAGCCCCAACGCTTACTTGTTTAAACGCGCTAATTGTACCGTCTGCTAGAACTGATTTTTCAATGTTACCTTTGGTAACGGGAGAAGTAATATAATTAACAGTTGTTTCTGTTGGAAATATAATTAATTTCGCAATAAAGAAAATTACGAAAATAATGATTGCTATTACTATATATTTAATTTTAATGAACTTTAACAATCTTTTCATCCTTTGAATTTGTTATTATTGTAGTATTACATATTTTATCGCAATAATTTAAACGATATTAATAATTATTCCTAATAAACTGTAATGAATATGAAAATAAATAAAACGATATGAAATAAAAAGTAATCTAGTTTATCTTTTTCTTAAAAAATTAATAATAGAAAGATGTTATTGAATTTATAGAAAAAAAAAGATTATTCTAGTAATATGTAGCCACTAACCCTAATTTATACATGTAATTAGATAAAAACAGTATACAGAAGTCTTTTTGAAAATGCGTATTTTATTTTCTATTGCACTGTTTTTTATTAATAAATTAATAGCAATCTATTTAAAAAGTATCCTTGTGTGGAGCTCAATAAATGTCTTTTCAAAAACAACAATCCACGTTAGATAATGCCTTAACTTTGCTTGAAATAATTAGCCATTATTCTTCTGGAATATCTTTGGCCGAAATCGTTAAACTAAGTCGGATGGCAAAAACAACAGTATTTAGAATTTTAGACATATTAAAAAAAAGACAATATCTCTGCTATGACGCCTCCACTGAAAAATATTTTTTAGATGTAAAAGCTTTTGAGTTAGGCGTCAAAGGATTGATGAATATATCTTTAGTGGGTATATCAATTCCTTTTTTAAAAAAACTTGCTGCAAAGCTTAATGAAACCTGCTTTTTAGCGGTCTATCATGATGGCAGTGTTATCTATTTGTATAAAGCCGAAGGTGAACTTGCTGTTAAAACCAACTCACATATTGGTAGCCGAATGCCAGTATATTGTACTGGACTGGGTAAATCATTATTAGCTTATCAACCGTTAGTTGAAATTAATAAAGTTTTAAGTCGTCCACTAGTTCAATTCACCAGTAAAACCATTGTTGACCGAGAAGCCATCCATAATAGCTTAGCAAAGGTGTGTATTGATGGTTATTCTATGGATGATGAAGAAGTTGAAGAAGGCTTAACGTGTATTGCTGTACCAATCTTTATTAAGCAAAATAAAGTAGTAGGGGCAATAAGTGTTGCTGGATCTTCTTTTAGAATTATTCAGAAAAAAGAACTTATCATTAGTGAATTAAAAAGTATCTCATCATCTATATCGGTTGAACTAAAAAAGAAGAATTAACTTTATCTAAATGTTGAATTCATTTTATCTATTTTTTAAAGGTTTAAAACCATGATCCAAAAAGAGACAACTTCAGCAATAGATAAAGCCATTGCTGTTTTAGATGTAATTAGTAATTGTGCAGCAGGTGTAACAATTACTGAAATAATTGAAGCCACTAAACTTAATAAAATTATAATAAAGAAGATTCTAAACACATTGCTTGATCGTGAATATGTTTTTTTAGATGAAAAATCAGGTAAATATACTCTAGGTTTTAAATCGTTAGAGCTTGGAATATCCAGTCTTGTCAATGTTAATATTGTCGATATAGCGATTCCACATGTTAAATCGCTTTCAAATACAATCAATGAAACCTGTTTTTTAGGGGTTTATAATAGTGGCAATGTAGTCTATCTATATAAGAGTGAAGGTAACAATGCTATTCATACTAGTTCCAATTTAGGTCATATGCGACCGGCCTATTGTACAGGATTAGGTAGAATATTACTTGCTCATCAATCACAAGACGAGATTGAACGCATTTTACAATCATCATTGCCACAATATACACAAAAAACCATAACCGATTCACAGCAACTCAATGAACTATTAGCTAAAGTTCGTCGTGAAAATATCGCTTATGATTGGGAAGAAGTTGAAGAAGGTCTTGTTTGTGTTGCTTCCGGCATATTTAATTATAGTAACGAGGTTGTAGCAGCTTTAAGTATTGCTGGTCCTAGCCATCGAATGCATAATCAAATTGAAAAATGCGCCTCTTTATTAAAAGAGACGACAAATTTGATTTCTAAACGATTAGGGTACATTTCGACATAACATTTGGATTAAAATAATTTTTAACTTCTGATTAAACAGATATTAGATTATTCATTGCTTCATAAGGTATGATTGCACCACGATATTGAATAACTGTTGCTGCTAAATCATGTCCTTGCTTAATTGCTGCCTTAATTGAACCACCGAGTAACCTAATTGATAAATACCCTGCACTAAATGAGTCTCCGGCAGCCGTTGTATCAACAATTTTTTGCTTAGCAATAATATTTGCTGGAACTTCTACACGATCATTTGCCGTCGCTACAATACAACTTTCACTTCCTCTTTTAATAATGATCTCATTTACGCCCAATTTACGACTACGAACAATACTATCTTCATAATTATCATTTCCCCATAGCAGATATTCATCTTCTTGGGTTAAAAATGCGATATCGGTATAGGATAGAATTTTAGAATAGACGTTTTGAGCGTACTCCTGACTACGCCATAATCGTGGGCGATAATTATTATCAAAAATCACTTTACCACCGTTAGCTTTGAACGTTTCTAACAATTCAATGAGCTTATCTATACTGTATTCATCTAAAATAGCAACACTAATACCGCTTAAATAAATGTAATCAAATTTAGTTATTGTTTCACATATTTGTTGTGTTTGTTCAGTCTGTAACCAAAATTTTGCTGCAGCATCGTTTCGCCAATAATAGAAAGATCGTTCACCATGGCTATCGGTAACAATGGCATATAATCCAGGCATTTTATTATCCATTTGTTGAATAAGATTGGTTTTAATGTTTTCCTTTTGCCATTGATTCAACATTTCTTGGCTAAATGGATCAACGCCAAGACCCGTTACATAGTAAATTGCTGCTTGATTGTCAGTAAATAACCGAGACAAATAAACTGAAGTATTTAACGTATCTCCACCAAAGCCTCTTGTCGTTATCTTATCTTTAATTGAGAGTTCAATCATGCACTCGCCAATTACTGCTATATTTATGGTCATTACTTGTCCTTATCAGATATTATTGGTAATTGAAATTACGTAATTAGATTCCATGTGGCATTATTTCCACCATAAGTGGTCAACTAATCTAGGCTGACTTTAACGACCACTTTACGAATTTTTTCAGTCTTCCCACCGACAATACAAAGAGGTTTATGTACTTCATATGGGTAAAAAATTACAAAATCTTTTGGTTGTAATACAAACATGGTTTCTTCTATTGGCGCTTTCACAAAGGCAATATCCCCATTGATAAGCTTATCTTCAATTATTTCGCTATGAGGGGGTAAAGTTGATACAGCCATGCCTTCTTGACCGGATAATACAATTTGAATATCAATATATTTAGCATGATATTCATATTTACCTTCTTCTTGCGTTCGGGATAACGTTTCTGAAACCATATAAAAAACTTTATCACCATCAATTGAGTACCGACCATTTTCGGTATTGTCATTTATCTGTTGTTTTACTAATTCTATTGCATGTTTTAATTTTTGAGGTAAATAAGGGGTTAAATCCAAATGTTCAATATTGCCAATAATCATTGTGATCTCCTTGAAAAGTTAATTATTGGCTGTAACAGCTAGCCAATAATTAAGCCAAAATACATGTAAATTTATATTGAATTATCTGCCTAACCAGCCGCCATCTACCGCAATGGTAAATCCATTAATATAATCGGATGCTGAGGAAGATAAAAATACAGCTGCACCCCCTAAGTCTTCAGGGTTACCCCAACGCCCGGCAGGGATCCGTTCTAGGATCTGGCGATTACGAATTTCATCATTCATTAAAGCAGTATTCATTTCTGTTGCGATATAACCAGGGGCGATACAGTTGATTGTGATACCTTTTGATGCCCATTCATTGGATAAAGATTTTGAAAACCCTGCCACCGCTGATTTTGCTGCTGTATAAGCGGGAATGGTATATCCACCTTGAAAAGCAAGTAATGAAGCAATATTAACAATTTTCCCGTATCCTCTTTCAAGCATATGTTTACCTACTTGTTGGCACATAAAAAATACAGCATTCATATTAATATTAATAACCAGATCCCAATCATGCTTAGGAAAATCCACAGAGGGATAGCGCCGTTGTATACCAGCATTATTGATTAAGATATCAATGTGCTGGTATTTTTGAATAATACTGGAAATGAGGTCGGCATACTGCTCAAAATGAGATAGATCAAAAGTAATGGTTTCACAAGTTACATTATATTTTTGTATCTCTTGTTCGGTTTGCTCATCTCGTGTGACATCAATAATGATGATGTTAGCTCCGGCATTGGCTAAACTGATTGCTAAAGACTTACCGATTCCCCGTGATGCACCTGTAACAATTGCATTTTTACCTGTTAAATCAAATGGATTTTTATTTTTCATAATGATATACCTTAATTTTTTATATTTTTATTAATCTGCAAATTTAAACAATGTTTTAATCACATTCTCACCCGTTAATGCATTAGCAAACCCTTGTTTTGCCTCTTCTGGAGTTAATATGGTGAGTAATTTTTTATATGGAAAATCTTGTTGTATAAATTTGATTGCAGTTTCAAAATCTCTGGCTTCATATACTCGAGTACCAATAATCGTGAGTTCTTTAAATTCAATGTCGAGTAATTTAAATTCTGTTGGTTTTTTATATGATCCTACAATTTCGATTGTTCCTTGAACTTTAACTAAATCAGTTAATTGCAAAGCAACGGATGGATGTGCGGCACAATCATAAACAATATCAGCGCCTATATGATTGGTTAATTTTAAAATAGCAGTTAAAACATCTTCCTGTTTAGGATTAATGACGATAAAACCAAGTTCTTTGGCTAAATTAATACGGAAATCATTGGTTTCGATAACAATAACTTGTTTCGCGCCAGCAAGCTTTAATACACTGGCAACACATAATCCAATGGTACCTGCACCAAAAACGACAACTGAATCACCAACCTTAAATGGCGTTCTTGATACAGCATGAATTCCTACCGCTAATGGTTCAACAAAGGCACCTAGATCCATTGGAAAATCATCAGGTAGTATATGTATTTTGCTTTTATCTACTTTTACATATTCAGCCATACCACCTGCAGTATCAATACCATACAGTTTAAGCGTTTTACAAACATGGCTATTACCAGATTGACACGCTGAACATTGACCGCAGGAAATAAGCGGGCGAACACATACTTTCGTTCCTGTTGGTAATTGTTCATCACCATTGACGACATACCCTGAAAATTCATGACCTAATACTAAAGGCGCTTTTGCTCGCGGATGTACACCAAGATAAATATTGAGATCAGAACCACAAATTCCAGCATGACTTACTTTAATTAGTACTTCGTTTTCATTAACTGATGGCTTGGATGTTTGTTCACAAACTACATTATTCGGTCCTTTATAAATTATTGCTTTCATTATTTATTCCCTTGATTTATTTTTAATTATTTAGGCAATATAAAGGTTTTTCACCTTTAGCTAATCGAATAGCTTCTTGTGCAGCTTTACGTTTTAAATCTTTTTGGGATTGTTCGGAATACCAAGCTGCATGCGGGGTTGCAATAAAATTATCCAACTCGAATAACTTTCTATCAGTAGGGGGTTCATGCATAAATACATCAAGCGCTGCACCTGCAATTGTCTTATTTAATAAGGCCTGATAAAGCGCCTCTTCATTTACAATGCCTCCTCTTGCGGTATTAACTAAATAGCAATTTTTTTTCATTACTGAAAATTGCTCATAACTAATTAAATTTTGTGTTTGTTTAATTAGCGGCAGATTAAGTGAAATAATGTCTGATTCAGTTAATAATTTTTCAAAGTTAACGCACTCGATAAAATCGGGAAGATCTTCTTGCTTCGCTAGGGGATCAAAACCAATGACTTTAAGTCCAATGCCATGTAGTTTTTTAGCTAATGAAAGGCCAATTCTACCTAATCCGATAATACCCGCTGTTTGTTCTTGTAAACGATAGATTGGAATTGCTTTCTCATAAGCCCAAATCCCCTTTTTTGTATCATTAACAAATAATGGCAATTTTCTTGTTAGCGCCATGATGAGTGATAAGGCATGATCTGCCACTTCATTGGTACCATAATCAGGCACATTGCAAACTGCGACATTATTTTTTGTTGCAGATTCAATATCAATGGTATTGACACCAACGCCGTAGCGTACAACACCCTTTAAATTTTTTAGATTACTTAAAACATCATCCGATATGGTTGCATATTGTAAAACTAAAGCATCGGCATCATGACAATGTTTAATAATATCATCTGGTTGCTTAATGTTTAGTATGGCAAAATCGACACCATTTTGTGTAAAAGTTTGTTTTTCTATTTCCATGGATTCATGGTCACAATCTGTAATATAAATCTTCATCTATTCTCCTTAATTAAATCGGAATAACATTCCTAAATAATATTAATTAAGAATTTAAAAGAATAATATTCCATTTTATAGTTATTGTGATCGTAATCACATAAAACTTTAATATTAAAAAATATCAACATACAGAGAAATTAAATTATTTTAATTAGTTATATGTTATTTCTGTCGTTCTTTACTGTAAGTTTTTTTATCTTCTTTGCTATATAAAAATTATTTGGTTGCTTTTTGTTTATTTATTTTTATTAAAAAAAGAAATTAAAATAATATTAATTTTCAATTAATTATTTTTTATTTGGTGATGTCTATCACAAAACTATTAAGCAAATTTGATTTTATTTTATTATTTTATATATTCAAAAAAGGAATGTTATTCCGAATATTTTAATTGTGCTTAGTGTTAATTGAATAATCTAAATTAATTAATTTAAATCATGTTGTTATTTTTAAGGGATAGATAATGAAAATAAAAAAATTTATTGATCAAATACCTGGAGGACTAATGTTAATCCCTCTTTTCTTGGGAGCATTGTGTAATACATTTTTTCCTGGAGGAGGCAAATATTTAGGTTCTTTTTCAAATGGTTTGATTTCCGGCACGGTACCTATTTTGGCTGTTTGGTTTTTTTGTATGGGAGCATCTATAGAATTAAAAGCAACAGGCATGATGTTAAGAAAATCAGGTGTATTGGTTGTGACCAAAATTACTACAGCTTGGGTTGTTGCACTTATTGCCGGCACTTTTTGGAGTAAAGGTTATATGGTTGAAGGAGGCATATTTGCTGGATTTTCTATTATTGCACTCGTTGCTTCAATGGATATGACTAATGGAGGATTATATGCAGCCTTAATGAACCAATATGGCTCAAAAGAAGAGGCCGGTGCGTTTGTTTTAATGTCTTTAGAATCTGGACCTCTTATGACAATGGTTATTCTTGGTACTTCTGGGGTTGCTTCGTTTGAACCAAGACTATTTATCGGCGCAGTATTACCATTTTTAATTGGTTTTATGTTAGGAAACTTAGATTCTGATCTGCGTAAACTATTCGGTAGTGCCGTACAAACATTAATTCCATTCTTTGCTTTTGCACTTGGTAACAGCATAAAACTACAAGTCATTTTTGAAACAGGATTAGCCGGTATTTTACTGGGTTTACTGGTGATCGTAATTACTGGTATTCCACTTATTTTGGCTGACAAATTCTTAGGTAAAGGTAACGGTACGGCAGGTGTTGCAGCATCAAGCTCGGCTGGCGCAGCAGTTGCTACACCTTTATTAATCGCTGAAATGGTACCCGAATTCGCACCTGTTGCCTCAGCAGCTACAGCAATGGTTGCAACCAGTGTGATTGTCACATCAATTATTGTGCCAATTATTACATCAATGTGGGCAAAAAAATTCAGCCCTAATTTTATTAAAAATGATACGCAATCTGAAATTTTAGCTGCAACAAAAGGCGAATAAAACGATTGAATTAATTGATCAACAAAGGAGAAATAAAATGAATAAACTATTAAGTCTAGTATTATTAATGATGCTATCTATTGGTAGCAGTTATGCAGTAACATCAAATAATCAATCTACTGTAGAACAAGCGGTAGAAACTATGCGTCTAGCGATGCTCAGTGCCGATAAAACTCAGTTAGAAAATGTGGCATTACCCTCATTAACTTATGGTCATTCAAGTGCGGTTATCGAAAATAAGGCTGAGTTTGTGGATGCTATTGTCAGTGGCCGTTCTGGTTTTATTACGCTTGAATTTCAAGATCAAACCATTGTTACCGAAGGGGATACTGCAATTGTTCGTCATGTGTTTTCTGCCGATACAAATAATAGTGGTCAGAAAGGTAAAGTTAAAATTGGCGTTATGCTAGTGTTTAAAAAAACTGGTGAGGATTGGAAATTATTAGCTCGCCAAGCCTATAAACTTCCACAATAATTATTCAAGGTATTAAAATGGTTTGATTTCGATAAGAAATAATAGAAGCGTTGCTGATCAGTATTTAGGGGGGATCAACAGCGCTTAATATTTTCAATGAGTTAATAAAACAGATAGTTATATTCCATTTATAACATTATTCTCACTGATTTGGTTAAGTTTTAATACTCAAACATATACTCAAACATATAGTTAACCTGAAACTTTTTGACAAAAATTGACCTTGTTAATCAGTGATAATGTGATCTTTATTCGGAATTATTGGTGATTGCGATATAATGACGCCAATTTTTTTTCAGTTAATAAAGATAGCAAAGAGCATGGCGTTAAAAATAACCAACAAATGTATTAATTGTGATATGTGTGAGCCTGAGTGCCCAAATGAGGCAATCTCAATGGGCTTTGATACTTATGAAATTGATCCTAATAAATGTACAGAATGTGTTGGCTATTATGATCACTCCACATGCCAGCGTGTTTGCCCAATTCAAAATGCTATTATTGCAGATCCCGAGCATGTTGAAACACAAGAAGAACTATTAGCAAAATTTGAACGAATTAAGCACTCATCTTAAATCAAACAGCTTTAACTTCTATTCGTAGTTCTTTAGGAATTTCAAAAGTGATGTTTTCTAAAATCCCATCGGTTTCAATAAGTGATGTGCAACCTAAACCTTTTAAGTGCTCGATAACTTGCTGCACTAAAATATCAGGTGCGGATGCGCCCGCGGTTACGCCAATTGTTCGTGCGTTAACTAACCACTCTTGTTGAATATCCGACGCATAATCGATTAAATAAGCATTTTTGCTGTTTCGTCGTGCGAGCTCTGCTAAACGATTTGAATTTGATGAGTTTTTAGATCCAACAACTAAAACAATATCAGCACGAGATGACAATTGTTTAACCGCTTGTTGGCGATTGGTTGTGGCGTAGCAAATATCATTTTTACGAGGACTACGAATATTTGGAAAACGTTGTTTTAACGCGGCAATAATTTCGGCTGTATCATCAACAGATAAGGTTGTCTGAGTGGTAAAGCAGAGATGATTTTCATCTTTAATTTTTAACTTATTTACATCTTCAGTCGATTCAATTAAATAGATACCACCCTGAGGATTATTATATTGCCCCATAGTACCATCGACTTCAATATGACCTGCATGACCGATTAAAATAACCTCTTCACCTCGATAACTTGATCGAGCTACTTCCATATGCACTTTGGTCACTAATGGACAAGTTGCATCAAAGATGCGCAATTTACGTTGTTTGGCTTCTTCTCGAACTGCTTTCGATACGCCATGTGCTGAGAAAATAAGGATGGTATTATCAGGTACTTCACTGATATCTTCAATGAATATTGCACCTAACTGCTTAAGACGATTAACTACATAACGATTATGCACCACTTCATGGCGGACATAAACAGGAGCACCAAAAAGTTCAATGGCTCGCTCAACAATGGTAATTGCGCGATCAACACCAGCACAAAATCCACGAGGATTAGCTAAAATTATTTGCATATTACTCAGCAGTCTGTTTAGGTTTTTTATAGTTACAAAAAATAAATAATCCAATGCCTATACAGATAGCGCAATCTGCAACATTAAAAGTTGGATAGTGCCAACTACCAAAATTAACATCTAAAAAATCAACCACAAAACCATGGTAAAGGCGATCGAATAAATTACCTAATGCTCCACCTAAAATTAATGATAATGAGAAATTTTCTAATTTTTTTTGGCGTGAATTACGATAGAGCATATACATAATGACAACGCTGATAATCAAGGCAATAGCAACCAGCATTTCACGTTGTCCCTCGAAAAAACTAAACGCTGCACCGATATTACGTACATAAGTAATAGAGAAGAACGGTAAAAGATTTACTGATTCAAACAGAGAAAATTTATCAATAATAAAAAACTTACTTGCGATATCAATTACAAAAATCACAATTGTAACGAGTAACCAGTAAAGTCCATTATCTTTTTTCATATAGTATGCTCATTATTATATTTCCGCCGACAGGTGTCGGCGGTAAAAATATTGAATTGCTATAGATTCCTCTATAGCGGTTTTTTTATGTCAAATTATGAATGACTAGGCGAAATGTCTAACTTCACCCTTTCCATTAATATTTTCTTCACAGCGTTTACATAAATGCGTGGTTGGATCGTTATCGATAGTATAGTGCCAGCAACGAGGACATTTATCGCCTTGTGCTTTAGCTAGTTCAATTTTTAATCCATCAATATCACTTTGTACTGCATCTGCTGGTGCCGCTTGTAATGGCTTAACACTCGCTTGTGAGGTGAGTAATACAAAGCGTAATTCGTTTTCTAGTTTAGCTAAAGTTGCCATGATATCTTCATTAGCATAAAGGGTTACCGCAGCTTCAAGAGCCCCACCTATCACTTTATCATTACGACCTTGCTCAAGCACTTTATTTACTTCACTACGAATCGCTAAAATTTGTGCCCAATATTCACTATTTAATGTTTCACTTTCTGATAATGTAAACAGTTTTGTATACCACTCATCTTCAAAAACAAATTCTTGTTTTTCCGCTGCTGGTATATATTGCCAAATTTCATCTGCAGTGAAAGATAAAATTGGGGCAATCCAACGTACCATCGCTTGTGCAATATGATATAGCGCAGTTTGACAACTATGACGAGCAACACTATCACTTTTAGCCGTATATTGACGATCTTTGATGATATCTAAATAGAAAGAGCCCATTTCGATTGAGCAAAATTGCATAATACGTTGTACAACTTTGTGGAAATCATAGTTTTCATAAGCCTGAATGATTTGTTCTTGGGCTTCTTTAGCCATACTCACTGCCCAACGATCAAGTACAACCATATCTTCTGGTTTTATCATATCTTTGGCTGGATCGAAACCATTTAAGTTTGCCAGTAAAAAACGTGCAGTATTACGGATACGACGATAGCTATCCGCAGCGCGTTTAATGATTTCATCTGAATAGCTCATTTCGCCTGAATAGTCGGTAGAGGCAATCCATAAACGTAAAATATCGGCCCCTAATTTATTCATAACTTCTTGTGGAGTCACAATGTTACCGAGTGATTTAGACATCTTACGACCTTGTCCATCAACCACAAAACCGTGAGTTAAAACTTGTTTGTAAGGTGCTTTGTTATCAATAGCTGTTGATAACATTAATGATGACATAAACCAACCGCGATGCTGATCGGATCCCTCTAAATACATATCGGCTTCGTGTCCTGCAAATTCAGGACGAACACCAACCACTGAATAGAAAGTTGATCCTGAATCAAACCATACATCTAATGTGTCGGGTACTTTACGGTAATCATCGGCATCAGGGCCAAGTAGATCTTTAATATCGGCATCCCACCAAGCTTGAATCCCATTTTGTTCAACTAATTTAGCTACTTTTTCAACAAGTTCTAAAGTATCTGGATGTAGCTCTTCCGTTTCTTTATGTACAAATAGCGTCATTGGTACGCCCCATGTACGTTGGCGAGAAATACACCAGTCAGGGCGATTTGCTACCATGGTTTCAATACGTGCTTGTCCCCAATCTGGGATCCAACGGACTTGTTTAATCTCTTTTAATGATTGAGCACGTAAACCTTGTTTATCCATGCTGATAAACCATTGTGGTGTTGCACGGTAGATAACAGGGGTTTTATGTCGCCAACAGCATGGGTAGCTATGTTCAATATTTTCAAAATGTAGTAACGCATTGCGTTCTTTTAATAGTTCAACTACTACTTTATTGGCTTTAAAAACAAATAAACCATCTAAACCAGCGCCAGTTCCCGGTAAGTAACAACCATTTCCTCCAACAGGATTAGCGACTTCAAGACCATATTTTTGACCGACAATAAAGTCTTCAGCACCGTGTCCAGGTGCGGTATGTACAGCACCTGTACCTGCATCAACCGTAACATGTTCACCAAGAACAATTGGTTCATCAAAATCAAGGAAAGGGTGTTTGAAACGTAGTAATTCAAGATCCTTACCATGGCAAGAACCTAAAATTGTCCAATCAGTGATATCGGCACGTTTCATTACTGATTCAACTAATTCTGCTGCCAAAATTAAGCATTCTTTATCGTTGATCTGTACTAGTTGATATTCTACCGTTTCATTAAGTGCGATTCCTCGGCTAGCAGGAAGAGTCCAAGGTGTTGTTGTCCAGATAATGGCATTAATCGTTAAATCAGTATTAATACCGAATTTATTCGCTACCGCTTGATTATCGGTTGCTTTAAATTTTACATCAATTGCAGGTGATGATTTATCGTAATATTCTACTTCCGCTTCCGCTAATGCAGACATACAGTCAGTACACCAATAGACAGGTTTAGCACCCTTTACTAAATGCCCATTTTTTATTACTTTACCTAATGCACGAATAATATTTGCTTCAGTATCGTAATTCATTGTGCGATAAGGGTTTTGCCAGTCACCTAATACACCCATTCGGATAAAGTCGGCTTTTTGTAGTTCAACTTGCGAAGCGGCATAATCACGACAAATTTGACGAAATTCAGCAGGCGTTACTTTTACACCTGGTTTCCCGACTTGTTCTTCAACCTTTTGCTCAATAGGTAAACCATGACAATCCCATCCTGGAATATACGGGGAGTCATAACCACTTAACCCTTTTGATTTGATGATAATGTCTTTAATAATTTTATTGACAGCATGACCAATATGAAGTTTACCGTTTGCATAAGGAGGGCCATCATGCAAAATAAAGGCTTTTTTACCTTTTTTTACTTGGCGGATTTTACGATAAAGCTCTTTATCATACCAATTTTGCAACATCGCAGGTTCACGTTTAGCAAGATCACCTCGCATTGGAAACCCAGTTTCCGGTAAATTCAATGTATTTTTATAATCTGTCATGCTGATTTATTCCAGTTAATTTTGTTGATACTACTTTTTAATTGGTTAATTTTGCACTGATCTCTTTCGCAGTGCAAATATCTTGTGTTATTTGTTCTTTTAAGTCTGACAATGAATCAAATTTTTTCTCATCACGTAATTTATAAACAAAGGTAACGTCTAAATATTGTCCATAAATATCACCTGAAAAGTCAAACAGATTCACCTCTAATATTGCTTTTTTGCCTTGAATTGTGGGTCTTATTCCTATGTTGGCAATACCCTGATAATCTTGATTACTACAGCAGTTTTTGACTTTAACCAGATAAACACCTTGTAGCGCTGGTTTTTTGCGATGTAGATGAATATTGGCTGTGGGAAACCCTAATTGTCTAGCTAAAGCATTGCCATGTATTACACGCCCTTCAATAGTATAATCACGTCCTAAAAGGGAATGTGCTAATTTAAAGTTGCTATTTAATAACGCTTCTCGCACCGCAGTGCTACTGATTCTTAAGTTATTCCAAACCAATGTTGGCATACTTTGAACGAAAAAGTGATGGTTGTGAGCATAATTTTGTAAAAGATGAATATCGCCTTTACGCTCATGACCAAATCGAAAATCATCACCAATAGCAATATATTTAGCTTTTAATTTGTTAATTAACCAATCTTGAATAAAAGTATTGGCTGACATATTGGCAAAGGTTTGGGTGAATGGAACCGCAATAATATAGTCGATACCGAGCTTTTCAATTAACATCACTTTTTCTTTAAATGAAGTTAATCTTGCTGGGGCTTGTTGCTTGCAAAAAAACTCTAATGGTTGAGGTTCAAATAACATAACCACTGTGGGTAAATTTAATTTTTTACCTTGTTCTATTAAATGGTTAATTAATTGTTGGTGTCCTAAATGCACACCATCAAAATTACCCAATGTTAGTACACATTGAGTAAATTCATTGTTTAAATTGCCAATACCGCGGATTATCTTCATTAAAGCGTGTTAATTAATTGTTATGTTTTAACTAAAATAGTTGCCAATTATACCAATCTTTCTTGAAGATGCACGCAATAACAACTGTGCTTTTTATGGTTATATATGGAATATTATGCTTATTGAATAAATAAGACTTGATTGTGATATCAAGTCTTAACGCATATTTTGGGTTTGCGTAAATTAATATTGATTATTAGATAAAATTTCACAACAAAATAGTTCATTAGCTTGTTATTTATACTTTTATTACTTTACTGATAAATAACACATCGTATTGGTATATATCTATAATTTTTATTAATAGTGTTTTAATGCCCTTAAAAATTCTTGCCGAGTGCTTGGATTGGTTTTAAATCCTCCACCTAAGGCAGTTGTTGTCGTTAGACTGTTCGAATCTTTAATTCCGCGAGCTTTTACGCAATAGTGTGTGGCATCAATTGAAACGGCAACATTAACTGTTCCTAAAAGAGTTTGCAGTGCAACCAAAATTTGTTGGGTTAATCTTTCTTGTACTTGTGGACGTTGTGAAAAAAACTCAACAATCCGATTAATTTTCGATAAGCCGATCACTTTATCTTTTGGGATATAAGAAACCGTAGCTTTGCCATCGATAGTGACAAAATGGTGTTCACACACACTCGTTAAAGTAATATCCCGAACGGTTATCATTTCATCAACCTGCATTTTATTTTCAATTAGGGTGATTTTGGGAAAGTTATGATAGTTAAGTCCAGAAAAGATTTCGTCAACATACATCTTTGCAACGCGGTGCGGAGTTTCAGCGAGGCTATCATCACTCAAATCAAGTTCCATAAGCTTCATAATTTCTCGAAAGTGTGCTTCAATTTTAGCTTTCCGTTCACTATTATCCATATCTAAACGACTTGATGGGGTTTCAAGATTTTTAGCGGCGAGAGCTTCTTTGACTTTTTGCGCAGCAAGACTTAATTCTGTCATCTATTACATACTCAGGCGAAAACAAAAGCAGCATTATATAACACTTATTAAACAATATACAGTTGTTTACTGGTTTTTTATACTGAAACGTATAGTTAACCTGAAACTTTTTTACATTATATTATGGTTATAAATAAGAATATTAAGGTTAATTAGGTTATACTATCAGCCATTGACTTGAATAACATTTGGGTAATAGAAATGCCAAATAACACACCAATTATTTTAATTGATGGATCTTCATATCTTTACCGTGCTTTTTTTGCATGCCCTCCATTAACTAACGCCAAAGGTGAGCCAACTGGTGCTATTTTTGGTGTGATTAATATGATTCGCAGTTTGATTAATCAATATAACCCTACCCATATTGCGGTGGTCTTTGATGCGAAAGGGGGCTCATTTCGTAATGAGATCTATAGCGAATATAAAGCGACGCGTGAAGCGATGCCTGAAAATCTTCGTCCCCAAATTGAACCGATTCATACTATTTTGAAAGCGATGGGGTTACCATTACTATGTATTGAAGGTGTTGAGGCTGATGACGTTATTGGTACCTTAGCCAGACAAGCTGAACGTGAAAATCTGGACGTGCTAATTAGTACTGGCGATAAAGATATGGCGCAGTTGGTGAGTGATAAAATCACTCTAATTAATACAATGAATAATGCTGTGCTTGATCCAAAAGGTGTGATGGATAAATTTGGTGTTCCGCCCGAAAAAATTATTGATTATTTAGCGTTAAGAGGTGATTCCTCCGATAATATACCGGGTGTGCCGGGTGTAGGTGAAAAAACGGCACAAAGCTTATTGACTGAATTTACCAGTGTTAAAGATATTTATACACGCTTAGATGATATTGAAAAATTATCGATCCGTGGTGCAAAATCCTTAAAACAAAAATTAATTGATAATCAAAATGAAGCTGAACTTTCCTATTTGCTTGCTACCATCAAAACTGATGTAAAATTAGATTTTACTAATGAGCAACTGCTCATTACTGATATTGATGTCAATAAATTGGTTGAATTGTTTGCTTATTATGGCTTTCATCGTTGGCAAAAAGAGTTAATTGCGGGTACGTTTCTAAAACAGCAAAAAAATGGCATCGCAGGTGAAAGTTTATCGTTATTGGAAGATCAACAACATTCAGTTACTGCACAAAAGAAAGAGACCGATTACCAATGTATATTAACGCATGAACAGCTTGATGACTGGGTTATCAAGTTAACCAATAGCAAGCAATTTGCTTTTGACACTGAAACCGATAATGTTGATCATGTACATGCTAAATTAGTGGGTATATCGCTGAGTGTTGAACCTTATCAAGCCGCCTACATTCCACTGGCTCATCAGTATTTAGGGGTACCAGAGCAATTACCTTTAACCGAGGTATTAGCCAAATTAAAACCTGTACTTGAAAACCCAGAGATTAAAAAAATTGCGCAAAATGCTAAATTTGATTACAGCATATTAGCTAATTATGGCATTAAGGTGAGTGGTATTGCCTTTGATACCATGCTTGAATCTTATGTATTAAATAGTACTGAACGTCATGATATGGATAGTATGGCAAATCGTTATCTCAATCATAAAACCATCACTTATGATGAGCTCACTAAAGTAGATAAAAAGAAAGTTACCATTGATGCTATTGAAGTAGAAAAAACCACTCAATATGCGGCTGAAGATGCCGATATTACATTGCAACTGCATGAAAAATTGTGGCCAGAACTTGAAAAAGACCAAAAATTAACAAAGCTATTTACTGATATTGAGATGCCACTGGCTATTGTATTAGCTGAAATGGAAAGAACCGGTGTATTAGTTGATGCTAAACAATTAAATGACTATTCTAATGAGTTAGCTAAACAGTTAATTGAAATTGAAGCGCAACTGCAATCACTCGCTGGCGAAAAATTTAATCCAGCCTCACCAAAACAGATTCAAGCGATTTTATTTGATAAGCATAATTTACCTGTTTTAAAAAAGACACCAAAAGGTGATCCATCAACCAGTGAAGAAGTATTAAGTGAACTGGCTAACGAATACGAATTACCGAGAATGATTTTGTTCTATCGTGGATTAGCTAAATTGAAAAATACTTACACCGATAAATTGCCATTGATGATTAGTCCAATCGATCAGCGTATTCATACTAACTATAATCAAATCGGTACTATTACGGGACGATTATCATCTAACGATCCGAACTTACAAAATATTCCGGTACGTAATGAAGAAGGACGCCGTATTCGCCAAGCATTTATTGCGCCGAAAGGTTGTAAAATCATTTCTGCTGACTATTCACAAATTGAGTTACGTATTATGGCGCATTTGTCGCAAGATGAAAGTTTACTTAATGCTTTTGCTCATGATAAAGATATTCACCGAGTAACCGCTGGTGAAATATTAGGTAAAGCTGAATCGGAAGTTACCAATGAAGAGCGAAGACGCGCTAAAGCGGTTAATTTTGGTTTAATTTATGGTATGAGTGCTTTTGGGTTATCTAAACAGATTAATATCCCTCGTAAAGAAGCGCAGTTTTACATCGATCGTTATTTTGAACGCTATCCTGGTGTTCAACAATATATGGAACAAACTCGCCAACTTGCTGCTGAGCAAGGTTATATTGAAACCTTGTCTGGTCGTCGTTTGTATCTACCTAAAATTAGATCAACTAACGGTATTGAAAAGCGTGGGGCAGAACGAGCAGCAATTAATGCACCAATGCAAGGTACCGCGGCCGATATTATCAAAACCGCCATGATAAAAATGAGTGAGTGGATAAAAAATCAATCCGAAGATAATATTAAAATGGTGATGCAAGTACACGATGAATTAGTATTTGAAGTAAAAGATGCGTTTGTTGAGCAATATTGTACAGAAATTAAAAAGATTATGGAAAATTGTTATCAGTTATCTGTACCTTTAAAAGTCGATGTCGGTATCGGCAATAACTGGGATGAAGCGCATTAATTATTCAAAATACAAAGGTTAAGTATCAATGTTTTATACTCAAACGTATGCTTAACCTCAAACTTTTTTACAAGTTAGTTATTAATTTTCTAACATTAACATGACTATTGCCGAAACCTTTTAGCATGTTAGAATAAGCAACTAAAATGAATGTATATCAAAAAGTTATTCTATTAATTGATATTGTCAAAATAAAAAGAGCGCAAATGATAACCTTATAGTATCGGCGCTCATTTCTGTTATTATTAGGATTATTTCATGAAAATTAAAACCCGTTTTGCACCTAGCCCAACAGGCTATTTACATGTAGGTGGTGCACGTACAGCGCTTTACTCTTGGCTCTATACTCGTCATGCAAAAGGTGCGTTTGTATTGCGTATTGAAGATACTGATCTTGAGCGTTCAACACCAGAAGCGATTGAAGCGATTATGGAAGGTATGAATTGGTTAAAATTGTCATGGGATGAAGGCCCTTACTATCAAACTAAACGTTTTGATCGCTACAATCAAGTTATTGATGAAATGTTAGCTAAAGGTACCGCTTATCGTTGTTACTGTTCGAAAGAACGTCTTGAAAAATTACGTGAAGAGCAAATGGCGAAAGGTGAAAAAGCTCGCTATGACGGTCATTGTCGTTGTGATGAAGTACAAAAACAGCACTCACATACTGAACCGCATGTTGTCCGTTTTGCTAATCCAGTAGATGGCGTAGTTATTTTTAATGATTTGATCCGTGGTCCAATTGAAATTGCTAATAAAGAGCTTGATGATCTAATTATTCGTCGTACTGATGGTTCTCCAACTTATAACTTTTGTGTTGTTGTTGATGACTGGGATATGGAAATCACCCATGTTATTCGTGGTGAAGATCATATCAATAATACGCCTCGCCAAATTAATATTTTAAAAGCATTGGGAGCGCCACTGCCTGAATATGGGCACGTATCAATGATTTTAGGTGATGATGGACAAAAATTGTCTAAACGTCATGGTGCAGTAAGCGTGATGCAATACCGTGATGATGGTTATTTGCCAGAGGCATTACTGAACTATTTAGTTCGTCTTGGTTGGTCTCATGGTGATCAAGAGATATTTTCAGTGCCAGAAATGATTGATTTCTTCTCACTAGATGCAGTGAGTAAGTCTGCAAGTGCATTTAATACTGAAAAATTACTTTGGTTAAATCACCATTATATTAATCATTTAGATGCTGATTATGTTGCTCAGCATTTAGTTTGGCATATGAATCAACATGGCTATGATTTATCACAAGGCCCAGATCTGATTACAATTATTAAGTTATTTGGTGAACGTTGCAAAACACTAAAAGAGATGGCTCAATCATGTGCTTATTGTTATCAAGATTTTTCTGATTTTGATGCTGATGCTGCAAAAAAACATCTACGCCCAGTTGCCAAAGAGCCACTAGAAAACATCCGAGCAAAAATTGAAGCTATTGCTGATTTTAATTGGGAAATTCATAAAATCCATGAGGTTATTGAAGAAACGGCTGCTGAGCTTGAAATAGGCATGGGTAAAGTAGGTATGCCACTTCGTGTTGCGGTAACAGGTATTGGTCAATCCCCATCTGTTGATGCAACGGTATTTGCTGTTGGTAAAAAACGCACGCTAGCAAGAATCGATAAAGCACTAGCATATATTAACCAGCGAGAGCAAACACCCGCATAATCATCCTATTATTGCCGGGTGATTCCGGCAATAATTTTAGCTAAGTCGAGAACGAATATGGCTCGTTTAAAAAAACGCTATTGGATTTCACTCAGTATTTTAGTATTTATCACGGTACTTGGTCTATTTGGTTGGCGTTATTGGCAAAAATTTAAACAAGAGTATGGATTCTCAATAAACTGGCAAGGTGCCCATATTAACCTATCCGGTCTTTCATTTGATCAATTAACGGTTAATAAAGAGGCGCAATTTACGGTTACGGCTAAAGATGTATTTATCTCCTTGTCAAAACTATCAGCGCAAAATCTTAATATTAATTGGCAATCAAGTGATAGCAAAATCGTCACAGATAATACCAAAAATATCATTGAAACGGCATCTGAAAAGCAAAATCAATCGGGGTTTGATTATTCATCCATACCAACCATTGTTTACTGGCTACCATCGACGATCGATATTGACTCATTGCGATTTTATGAACAAAATCGTGAACTGTTTGATGTGAAAGTTAAAGCAACGAAACAGCAACAAGCTATTCATTTGGATGTATCGGCAAATAACCAATATGTTGCCAATCTTTCGGCCACATTATTATTTAATCAAAATGATTTGCGTATTGATATCCAAAATGGTGTTTTAACCACTACTTTAAATCAGTTTGGTATAGAAAACGGGAAAATATTATTGCCATTCACGGGTTGGATCACCAATAATCGATTTGAATTAACTAATTCTGGCAATGCTTCAGTAACTATAGAGAAAGCGAATTTATCTGACGATTCTATATTTAGCCAATTAAATGGAGCGTTAACCTTTAAAGTACAATCTCCCATTCCGGTTGAACCTAAACAAATATTAGCTACAGCTAAATTAACTCTTAATAAATTCAACGGTATTTACAAAAATAGTGAAATAAAATCTGCTACGGGTAATATCAATGTTGATATCAAAAATAAGCAATTTACTGTTTCATTGCCAACACTCAATATACAAGAGATAAATATGGGGATCGCTTTGCAACAGGTAAAATTGTCTGGTAGTTATACCGCATCGTTTAATAGACCAAGCAAAGGTACGATTATTTGGAAAAAGGCACAAGCGGCTATTTTTTCAGGCTCTATCTTTCTTGAAGCCGGTAAATTGAATTTAGCTAAATTACCCCAACAATTTAATTTAAGGTTAAAGCAGATACAATTAAAAGATATTTTCGCCGCATATCCTGCTGAAGGGCTGGCTGGTGAGGGTGCTATTGATGGATTATTACCTATTACATTATTATCTGTGAATAAAAAAGAAGGTGTGACTTTTAAACCGATAATTAAAAAAGGACAGCTAACCACAACCAATCAAGGCTATTTACAGTTTGAAAACTCAGCTCTAAAAAATTATGCTAAAAGTAACCCTAATATGAAAATACTCACAGATATTATTAAAAATTTTCATTATACTAAACTAGATGGAACGGTTGATTATGCTGATGATGTTGCTAAATTAGGGCTTCATATCCAAGGACATAATTTGGATGTTGAAGATGGCAAAGCCGTCAATTTAAATGTAACATTAGAAGAAAATATCGCCAAGCTGCTCATGAGTTTACAATTATCAGATCAAATTAGTGAACCAATTCGTAAACGTATTGAAGCACATTTAAAAAAGGAATCTGCAAAATAAGAGGTCATTTTATGATACGACGAGTTATTGCAATAATGATATTAGGTAGTGCGTTAATGGGATGTTCGCCAACGGTCAAAGTGCAAACGCCAAGCGAACCTATTAATATTAATTTAAATGTAAAAATCGATCATGAGATTAATATTAAAGTCGATAAGGCATTAGACAATATTATCAATAAATCTGGACTATATTAAAAAGTAAAATTTTATTAATGAGTGATTTATGGTAGGAAAATGGCAAAGATGGTTGATAATACAAATTATTATGCATGAAAAATCTTTTGCTACTTTTAAATTTAATGATAAAAAGTATGATTAAGGAGTGTGCTATGAGTATCTATAAAAAAGTGACAATAGCTTTATTTACTGCTGTTTTATCTTTTTCTGTATCAGCACTGACTTTAGAACAAGCCATCGATTCACTAAGCCAAGCCAAAGCGCAAGGATTAGTAGGAGAACAAGCAGATGGCTACTTAGGTGTAGTAAAAAATGAAGGCAATGCCAGTGAGATTGCAAATTTAATTAATCAAGCTCGCAAAGCACAGTACCAAAAAGTTTCTGCTGAAAGTAAAGTTCCATTAAATGAAGTGGAAAATCGAGCTGGTAGTAAAGCACAAGACAAAACGCCAGCAGGTCAATATATAAAGCAACAAGGTCAATGGCAAAAAAAATAATTGTGATCTTTTTGCAATGATAGGAAAAGTATAACGATATTGTACTTTAATTGTGTATCAATAATGTGTATGCTGTTTATTTAGAATTTTGCTCACATTCATTAATTTGAAAAGAGCATAATTACCAATAACAACAAAATGATATGAATATTTTCATACAGATAGTTAGTTTTTTACTTGTAAATTGTATCGCCTAGGCGATTTTAAATGGAGAAAATCAATGTGTTCGATTTTAGGTATTCTTGATATTAAATCAGATCCAGAACAACTACGAACAAAAGCATTAGAGCTATCAAGTCTACAACGTCATCGTGGTCCTGATTGGTCTGGTATTTTTGCTTCTGATAAAGCTATTTTAGCTCATGAACGTTTATCAATTGTAGATGTTAATACAGGATCTCAGCCACTTTATAATAAAGATAAAACTTTAGTTTTAGCAGTCAATGGCGAAATTTATAATCATCAAGAACTCCGAAATCAGTACAAAGATCGTTATGAATTTCAAACAGGCTCTGACTGTGAAGTAATCTTAGCTCTTTATCAAGAAAAAGGTATCCATTGTCTTGATGAATTACAAGGTATGTTTGCTTTTATCCTTTATGACATCAATAAAGGTACTTATTTCATTGGTCGTGATCACATAGGTATTATCCCTATGTATATGGGATATGATGAAAATGGTACGTTTTATGTTGCTTCAGAAATGAAAGCACTAGTACCCGTTTGTAAAACCATTGAAGCTTTCCCTCCTGGAAGTTATTTATCTAGTACTGAAGGTGAAATTAAAACTTATTACCAACGTGACTGGATGGACTACGAGAATGTAAAAGATAACAAGACCGATATTAATGCGTTACGTATTGCTTTAGAAGAGTCTGTTAAAAGCCATCTTATGTCTGATGTGCCTTATGGTGTGTTATTATCTGGCGGTCTTGACTCTTCAGTTATCTCTGCCATTACCAAAAAATTCTCAGCGCGCCGTGTTGAAGATCATGAAAAATCAGAAGCTTGGTGGCCGCAGCTACACTCATTTGCGGTAGGTTTAAAAGGTGCGCCAGATTTGAAAGCTGCACAGGCTGTTGCTGACCATTTAGGTACAGTTCATCACGAAATTAACTTTACTATTCAAGAAGGTATTGATGCGATTCGTGATGTCATTTATTACATCGAAACTTATGATGTAACCACCATTCGTGCTTCAACGCCAATGTATTTAATGGCGCGTAAGATCAAAGCAATGGGTATAAAAATGGTTCTATCTGGTGAAGGTGCGGATGAAGTATTTGGTGGTTATTTGTATTTCCATAAAGCGCCAAATGCAAAAGAGTTCCATGAAGAAACCGTACGTAAATTAGCTGCGTTACATATGTACGACTGTGCACGAGCAAATAAAGCTATGGCTGCTTGGGGTGTTGAGGCTCGAGTACCATTCTTAGATAAAAAATTCTTAGATGTGGCGATGCGCATTAATCCAAAAGATAAAATGTGTGGCAGCAACGGTAAAATGGAAAAACACATTGTTCGTGAAGCATTTGAATCTTATTTACCTGCATCGGTAGTTTGGCGTCAAAAAGAACAATTCTCTGACGGTGTTGGTTATAGCTGGATTGATACATTAAAAGAGATTGCTGAAAGCAAGATTACTGATCAGCAGTTAGAAAATGCAAAATTCCGCTTCCCTTACAATACGCCTGCATCGAAAGAAGCATACATGTATCGTGAAATTTTTGATGAATTATTCCCAGTTGAAAGTGCTGCCCATTGTGTACCAGGCGGTCCAACGGTTGCGTGTTCAACGGCTAAAGCAATTGAATGGGATGAATCATTTAAAAACTTAAACGATCCATCTGGCCGAGCGGCAGTTGGTGTGCATAATGATGCTTATAAAAAATAATCGACTTTAATCGCTCTTATTGGACATAAAAAAACGGGGATATTTCCCCGTTTTCATTGCTCACTTAAAAAAGTCAATTATATGACTGCTTAATTTTCTTAATGCGCTGCGCCTTTAGGTGCACCAATAGGCAAAATAGTACGACCAAATTGTTCGTTAATCACTTCTGCCATTGCCAAATAAATTGCACTTGCACCACAAATAATGCCTTCAAATCCAGCAATATGAATAATGCCATGATCACCTGAAATATTACCAATTGCCAATAGAGCAAATAACAGTGTTAGGCTAGCAAAAACAAATTGTAATACTCGATTGCCTTTCAAGGTACCAATAAACATAAAACCAGTAAAAATTCCCCATAAAGCAAGGAAGATACCCACAAAGGTTGCATCAGATGGTGCAGTTGCTGGTGAAGTAGGTAAATACCAAATACCAACTAATGCGATCCAAAAGAAACCATAAGAGGTAAATGCTGTTGTTCCAAACGTATTGCCTTTGCGGAATTCTAAAATACCAGCAATAACTTGTGCAAGACCACCATAAAAAATACCCATTGAGACAATTACAGTCATAACAGGAAAGAATCCTGCATTATGAATATTTAATAAAATTGTTGTCATACCAAATCCCATTAAACCTAAAGGGCCAGGATTTGCAAGTTTTGTTTGTTCCATAAAGATCCTATAAATTAAGTTCTACAATAAAAAAAGAGCGGCAATGATAAGTGCAGAGAACCCAGCAATCAAGATATATTAAAAAATTTTTATATTGCCCCTTGATATTAACAATATTGTTCCCATCTATGTGGAAACAAAAAATATTACTTTGTATAAATTTAAAGCTTGAAAATTAAAATTTAAGACTTATATACAAGAAATAAAATACAGGTTTTGAGGAGACAAAGATTATGGGTAAAATTATTGGTATCGATTTAGGTACAACAAATTCATGTGTTGCAGTGATGGACAATGGGCAAGCAAAAGTATTAGAAAATGCAGAAGGTGATCGCACAACCCCTTCCATTATTGCTTATACACAAGATGGTGAAATTTTAGTTGGTCAACCAGCAAAACGCCAAGCAGTAACAAATCCACAAAATACATTATTTGCTATTAAACGTTTAATTGGTCGTCGTTTTGAAGATGCTGAAGTACAACGTGATGTGGGTATTATGCCATACAAAATTGTAAAAGCTGACAACGGCGATGCGTGGGTTGATGTTAAAGGACAAAAAATTGCTCCACCACAAATCTCTGCTGAAGTATTAAAGAAAATGAAAAAAACAGCAGAAGATTATCTTGGTGAACCAGTTACTGAAGCCGTTATCACTGTTCCAGCTTATTTTAATGATGCTCAACGTCAAGCAACAAAAGATGCTGGTCGTATTGCTGGTTTAGATGTTAAACGTATCATCAACGAACCAACAGCAGCTGCGCTTGCTTATGGTTTAGATAAAGATGTGGGTAACCGCACTATCGCAGTATATGACCTTGGTGGTGGTACATTCGATATTTCAATTATCGAAATTGATGATGTTGATGGTGAAAAAACATTTGAAGTATTAGCTACAAATGGTGATACTCACTTAGGTGGTGAAGACTTTGACTCTCGTTTAATTAACTATTTAGTTGATGAATTTAAACGCGAACAAGGTTTCGATCTTAAAAACGATCCACTTGCAATGCAACGTTTAAAAGAAGCTGCTGAAAAAGCGAAAATTGAATTATCATCAGCACAACAAACTGATATCAACTTACCATATATCACTGCTGATGCAACCGGACCAAAACATTTAAATATCAAAGTAACACGTGCAAAACTTGAATCTTTAGTAGAAGATTTAGTTAAACGTTCAATGGAACCAGTTAAAACTGCTTTACAAGATGCTGGTCTTTCTGTTTCTGATATTAAAGATGTAATTTTAGTCGGTGGTCAAACTCGTATGCCAATGGTGCAAAAAGCGGTTGCTGACTTCTTTGGTAAAGAGCCACGTAAAGATGTAAATCCTGATGAAGCAGTAGCAGTTGGTGCTGCAGTACAAGGTGGTGTGCTTGGTGGTGATGTTAAAGATGTATTATTGCTTGACGTAACACCATTATCACTTGGTATTGAAACTATGGGTGGTGTAATGACTACCTTAATTGAGAAAAACACAACTATCCCAACTAAACATAGTCAAGTGTTCTCAACAGCTGAAGATAACCAATCAGCAGTAACTATCCATGTGTTACAAGGTGAACGTAAACGTGCTAGTGATAATAAATCATTAGGTCAATTTAACCTTGATGGTATTCAAGCTGCACCTCGTGGTATGCCACAAATTGAAGTTACTTTTGATATCGACGCTGACGGTATCTTACATGTATCAGCGAAAGACAAAAATACAGGTCGTGAACAAAACATTACTATTAAGGCTTCTTCTGGTTTAAGTGAAGAAGAGATCCAAAAAATGGTAAATGATGCAGAAGCAAATGCCGATGCTGACCGTAAGTTTGAAGAGTTAGCTCAAGTGCGTAACCAAGCGGATCATCTTGTTCACTCAACTCGTAAAAAAGTGACAGAAGCTGGTGATCAACTATCAGCAGATGATAAAAAAGCGATTGAAGATGCCGTAAGCGCTTTAGAAGTTGCTGCTCGCGGTGAAGATAAAGCTGAAATTGAAGCAAAAATCAATGCGTTGATGGAAGCATCTAAAAAATTGCTTGAATTAGAACAACAACAAGCTCAAGCTGGTCAATCTGCAAACCAAGCTAACAGCGGTTCTGCGGCGCAAGATGATGATGTTGTTGATGCTGATTTTAAAGAAGTTGATGACGAGAAAAAATAATAAGCATTGATAAAGATGTTTTTTAATGAGTTATTTCAACGAGTTTTAAACATGTAACACATTAAACGGGCGCGAGGTAACTCAAGCCCGTTTAGTTGTTTATGTTATGATAAAAATAAAGGTTAATTATGGCGAAGAAAGACTATTATGAAATATTAGGCGTAAGCAAAACAGCCACAGAAAGTGAAATAAAAAAAGCCTATAAACGCCTTGCCATGAAATATCATCCTGATAAAAATCAGGATAATAAAGCCGAAGCTGAAGCAAAATTTAAAGAAGTCAAAGAAGCATATGAGATTTTGACCGATGCCCAAAAGAAAGCTGCTTATGATCAATATGGCCATGCAGCATTTGAACAAGGTGGCGGCGCTGGAGCAGGTGGTTTTGGCGGTTTCGGTGGTTTTGGTGGGGGTGCATTTGATGATCTATTCAGTGACTTCTTCGGTGGGGGGCGTGGACGTGGTCAAACGGCATCACGAGGCGCTGATCTGCAATATAATATGCAGCTAACACTAGAAGAAGCAGCTAACGGTGTCAGCAAAGAAATTAAAGTACCAACTTGGGTCACATGTGATACTTGTCATGGACAAGGTACTGAAAAATCATCGGATGTTGTTACTTGTGATACTTGTCATGGTGCTGGCGTTGTACAAATGCGCCAAGGATTTTTTGCTGTACAACAAGAATGTCCAACCTGTCATGGTCGTGGTAAAGTTGTTAAAAATCCATGTAAGAAATGTCATGGTGAAGGTCGTGTACAAAAAAATAAAACACTATCAGTAACTATTCCAGCGGGTGTTGATACTGGAAACCGAATTCGACTTGCTGGTGAAGGTGAAGCCGGTTTAAATGGTGCTCCAGCAGGTGATTTATATGTTCAAGTACAGATCAAACAGCATGCGATTTTTGAACGTGATGGCACTAATTTACATTGCGAAATACCGATTAACATTGTTTTAGCATCACTGGGTGGTGAAGTTGAGGTTCCAACCCTTAACGGAAAAGTAAGTTTAACCATTCCAGCCGAAACGCAAACAGGCAGAATGTTCCGATTACGTGGTAAAGGTATTAAATCATTGCGTGGTAGTTCGGTTGGTGATCTTTACTGTCATGTCGTAGTTGAAACACCAGTTAATTTAACCAGTAAACAAAAAGAGCTACTGAAAGAGTTAGGTGAAAGTTTTAAAGCGGACAAAAGCTCTAAACATAGCCCGAAAGAAAAAAGCTTTTTTGATAAAGTGAAAAAGTTTTTTGGTTAATATTAATTAATAATAATGCAATCGAGCCATTAAGGCTCGATTTTGTTATTGTCTTAGTCATATTGTAATTTTTATCTTTTCCCTTTCCTGCACATCCAATCTTTAAAACAAATGTTTGACATTAAACCATACTTTATTTAGCATACAAAAATAGTAAGGGCGCTAACTAATTTGTGAAATTTATATATGCAACTAGAAAATCGATATTTATCTTTTTGTAATATTTTGAAAAAAGAAAATACTATTAATTTAGAAAAAATTCGGACATGCTTTACTTTGTTATCAGTGTCTAGTTTGATTGATATTGAATGTTCTAAGCGTCTGCAACAATTTCACCTTTCAGAAAGTCGGTTAATTATTTTAGTTTTATTACAAGAATATCAAGAATTATCTTTACAAGAAATTGCAAAACATCTAGGAATAACTAAAGCTTCTACAACTACTCTCATTAGTTCATTATTTAATAAGAAGTTAATATCAAAAAGAAACGATCAAAAAGATAAAAGAATTACTTTGGTTTCTTTAACTTCTGCAGGTACTGTCTTATTAACGGAAACATTGAAACAGCATAGTTTATGGATTGAAAAAATAACGAACAATTTATCTGATAATGATGTTGCTATATTTAAAAAAGTATTGAGTCAAATTTATGAAAATGTATTAACAAAGGATATTACTTAATGAAAACAATTGAAGAGTTAGAATTATTAAAACAAGATTTAATTAAACAATTACCTCAAGATATGTTAAATATCATGGAGAGTTCATTATCAGATATGTTAAGCAAAAAATTAGATAATCATGCTTTGCAACATGGAGATATTGCACCAAATTTTTCATTAATATCAACCGAGAATTAGCCGGTTAATTTATATAAATTACTTGAAAATAAACCAGTTGTAATTAGTTTTTTTCGTGGTAGTTGGTGCCCATTTTGTGTCAAAGAATTAGAACATTTCGAAAATAATTTAAAATTGATCCAACAAGAAAAAAATATGCATTTTATTGCCATTTCACCACAAAAATCTGAAATTAGTGCACAATTAAAAAAAGAAAAATCGCTATCAATTAATATATTATCTGATGTTGAAAATCAGGTCGCTAATAAATTTGGTTTAGTTTTTACATTACCAGAAAATGTTAGAGAACTATACAAGTGTTTGGGGGCTTATTTACCTGATTTTAATGGTGATGATAGTTATAAATTACCTATACCTGCAACTTACTTAATTGGTCAGGATAAAAAAATTCATTTTGCTTATGTAAATGTTAATTATATGGAGCGAGCTGATATATCAGCATTAATTAATTTATTAGATTAAAATATAATTTATTGTGATGATTTTTTAACAATTTTGATTTTTGGCGTTTAATCTTATCAATTTGCTTTGATCAGATAATGGGGGGATTTTTTATTTTTGACTTAAAACTGGGATTATTAAGTTATTTAATAATTGTATAAATAAATGATCTTTTCGATAAAAAAAAGGATAATTTTCATTATCCTTTTTATGTTAATTATTATTAGGCACAAATAATATTAATACTAATTACATTTTTGTAGTAAAAGTACGTGCAATAACATCACGTTGTTGTTCTGCTGTTAAAGAATTAAAACGTACAGCATAACCAGAAACACGAATAGTTAATTGTGGATATTTTTCCGGATGTTTTACTGCATCTTCCAAGGTTTCACGACGAAGAACGTTCACATTTAAATGTTGACCACCTTCAACTTTGATTGTTGGTGCTACATCTAAAGGTACTTCACGATATTCAAATTGACCTAATTCAGCAGTTGGAATAATTTGATCTTCTTTATAAACAGATTTAGCAGCTACACAACGAGCTTCTTTTGTTGAATCATCTAATAACCAAAAAGAGTTAAGTAGTGCAGCATTGTCAGCTTTAGTAATTTGGATACCTGTAATCATTTTTAAATCCTCCTAACGGGCCTTATTGCCCTTATTAATTATAGGTTAATATAGCACTTTCAAAATTTGATTAAAGTCAAAAAGAACTATCAATTCAATAAGTAATACCTTTGTTTAGCTTTTTCACTGTAATTGCAATGCTTACAAGCAACTATTTAAATCTTTTAAAATTTATTGTGTAATTTAGATGGAGCTTTTTTGAGGAAATTTAAAAGATACAGCAACAATTAAAACTCCAAAAATTAATATGATCAATAAGAGATATAAATATGTTCAGCTTGAAATTTAACCTCTTTTTTATCTATATTAAGCAATTCTCCAAGTGTAAAAGCAAATTTAAATGCCATACCGAGACCTTTACCACTAAAAAGATTTTTATCTAAAACGATATTTTGATCAACGAAAACACCGTCATGAGCATATTTATACAAATCACCGGAGCATACGTACTTTCTGCCTTTGAGTAAATTGTTTTTATTTAATACTTTTACGGCAGCAGAGCAGATTGGACAGATCCATTTACCAGCAGCATCGTGTGATTGAATAAATTGAATTACGTCGGGATTCTTACCTAAATTGATCGTTCCGTCAGGCCCACCCGGCAAAATGATAGCATCATAAAGAGTTGATTGTTTTTCCATAAGTAACGCATGTGCTTTCATTTCAATATTATGATAACTCGTGACTATAATCTGATTTTGGCATGCTAATAAATGAACTTCAATTTTGAGACGACAAAGCGCGTTATAAATAATGATTGCTTCAGCTTCCTCAAAACCCTCTGCTAATAGAATAGCAACTTTTGGAACAGTCATATAAATACCCACAACTTAATTAAAATAAATTTTAAATTATTGTTTCATAAATTTTTTTTAAAAATAAAAATATTTTGAAGAAAATAAGATATTTGTGATAAAAATCACGCCGACTTTTAAATTTTTGCCACTTTTATAAAAAGTTGGCATTCACGTTAAAGTTTAAGAAATTCTCTCACCATAGACTACAACTAGGATCAATCTAGAAGTGATACTTCTTTTTTGGGATAAGTTGGAAAAATGTGTGGGGTAAATATGAAAAATAGAGTAATAGGATTAAAAAATTACTTAGCTTATGGTGGCGGTGATTTTTTAGGTGCAGGAACCACTGCATTAACTGCGGTATGGTTATTATATTTTTATACCAATTTCTGTGATTTAACCCCTATTGAAGCAACATTTATTTTTGCTGCAGCTAGAGTACTTGATGCCGTAATTAGTCCATTAATGGGATATTTAACGGATAATTTTGGTCGAACTCGCTTAGGTCAGCGTTTTGGTCGCCGTAAATTTTTTATACTACTCGGTATCCCTCTCATTTTTAGTTATAGCGTAATGTGGGCTCCAGGTATGAGCTATATCTATTACTTATTAACTTATCTCTTCTTTGATATGGTTTACACCATGGTTCTTGTTCCTTACGAAACGCTTGTTCCAGAAATGACTGATGATTTTAAGCAAAAGACAAAATTTTCTGGTGCGCGTATATCTATGGCGCAATTGTCTGCAATTTTGGCGGGTTTTTTACCGGGCGTATTACTTACTTATTTTGGGAAAGATAATGCTATATCGTTTTTTTACGCCAGCTTAGTATTTTCCATTTTATGCTCTTTTGCTCTTTGTATGGTGTACTTATTTACTTGGGAAAGACCAAAAGAACTTAAATCTAAAGAAGCTTTACAAGCTGAACAAGAAGCCGCTTCATTATCATTCAAAGAAAGTATTCGTCATTTAATTATTGAACTCCTATCTACATTTAAAATCAAAATTTTCAGACAGCATTTAGGTATGTATTTAGGGGGATATATTGCACAAGATGTTTTTAATGCAGTATTTACTTACTATGTGATTTTTGTGTTATTACAAGAACCAACAGTTGCATCTATGCTAGTTGGTACTATGTCCATAACACAGTTTGTTGCGGTATTAGGAATGATGCCGTTATGTATTAAATATGGACCAGCACCTGCATATCGCGGTGTTATCACCATTTTTGGTATTAGTTGCTTAGCTTATGGTGTGATTTGGTATTACAACTTAAGTAATATTCATACACTATTAGTTACTGTATCTGCGATAGCTGGATTGGGACGCGGAGGTATCAACTATGTCCCTTGGAATATCTATACTTATATATCTGATGTGGATGAAATTATTACTGGTAAACGTCGCGAAGGAATTTTTGCCGGTGTAATGACTTTTACACGGAAAGCTTCTCAAGCAGGAGCGGTAATGTTAATTGGTATTTGTTTACAATACTCAGGGTTTGTCAAAGGGCAAAATGAGCAACCACCAGCGGTATCACAAGCTATTTTAATCTTATTAGTCGTTGGAACTATCTTTGTTTTAACTTTAGGTTTTTTGATTTCATTAAAATTTAAACTTAATTTGAAAACTCACAAAATATTAATTGATGAAATTAATAATATAAAAGGAATTGGAACAAATTCAGAAAAAAGAATTAGTGATAAAGGTAAACCTATTGTTGAAATGTTGACTGGAATGCCAGTTGCCAAACTTTGGGGCAATAATAATATTGGTTATAAAGCTAAATAAATGAGTGTTAGTTGTTTTTATATAAATTTAATCAAAGGATGAGAAGAGATGCAAATATTTCCTGTAAAACATAGTAAATTGCTCTGTAAACCTGAGTACTTAATTTCTAGAACTGAGTTGCAAGAATTAATTCACAACATTATAAATAATTTAATTAATATAAAGGATGAAACAGGTGAATTTTTATTGCGCTTGGACGATGGACGAATTATTGATACTAAAGGTTGGGATGGATGGGAATGGACTCATGGCATTGGTCTTTATGGTATGTACCAATTTTATCAACAGACTGGCGATAAGACTACGTTAGACATTATTGATAATTGGTTTAAGCGACGTTTATCTGAGGGTACACCAACTAAAAATGTAAATACTGTATGTCCATTTCTAACATTAGCTTACCGTTATGAAGAAACTAAAAATCCAGTTTTTCTACCATATTTAGAACGCTGGGCAGATTGGGTAATGTATGAGATGCCTCGAACTAAATTTAAAGGTTTACAACATATCGTTTATAACAATGAAAATCATCAACAACTCTGGGATGATACATTGATGATGAGCGTATTACCTATTGCCAAAATTGGTAAATTACTCAATAAACCTCAATACATTCAAGAAGCAATTTATCAAATATTAATTCACATTCAATATTTAATGGATCGTCAAACAGGTCTTTGGTTCCATGGATGGACTTTTGAAGGTAATCATAATTTTGCTAAAGCAAGATGGGCCAGAGGAAACAGCTGGTTAACCATAGTGATTCCTGAATTTATTGAACTACTTGATCTTCAGGAACATGACCCTATTGGTAAAATGTTGATTGAAGTTTTAAATGCTCAAGTGGAAGCATTAGCCAAATATCAAGATGAAAGTGGTTTATGGCATACCATTATTGATGATGCTAACTCGTATTTGGAAACATCAGCAACTGCAGGTTTTGCCTATGGAATATTAAAATCAATAAGAAAACGTTATATATCTGATGATTACAAAGTTATTGCTGAAAAAGCAATTAAAGGTGTAATGGCAAACATTAATGATAAAGGTACACTCTTAAATGTTTCATTTGGAACGGCAATGGGTAACGATCTGGAGTATTATAAAAATATTCCACTAACATCAATGCCATACGGACAATCTATGGCGATTTTATGTTTAACGGAATATTTAAGAGTCTTTATTTAAATTGCATAAAATTGATTAGCAATAGGCTTATTATTATTTTTAGGTATAATTATTGCAACCAGTAAATAATGTTGTTGAGCCATAAAATAATATAGGTATTGTATGACTAATCAATTAACATGGCATGATGTCATTGGATCTGAGAAAGAAAAACCTTATTTTCAACAGATAATGCAATTTGTCGCATCACAACGTGCTGAAGGGAAGATTATTTATCCTCCTCAGCACGATGTTTTTAATGCTTTTCGTTTTACTCCATTTAATGAAATTAAAGTGGTGATTTTAGGGCAAGATCCTTATCATGGCCCTAATCAAGCGCATGGTCTTTCATTTTCAGTGTTACCAGGTATAAAACCACCACCTTCTTTATTAAATATTTATAAAGAACTCTCAACTGATATTGAAGGATTTAAAATTCCTTCTCATGGTTACCTTGCCTCTTGGGCAACGCAAGGCGTATTATTGTTGAACAATGTATTAACTGTTGAGGCCGGCCAGGCTCATTCACACGCGAAAATAGGTTGGGAAACATTTACCGATCACGTAATCGCTGCAATCGATAAATACCTTGAAGGGGTGGTTTTTTTGTTATGGGGATCACCTGCGCAGAAAAAAGGTCAATTTATTGATCGTCAAAAACATCATGTTTTAACTTCCGTTCATCCATCGCCATTGTCTGCACATCGTGGTTTTTTTGGTTGTAAGCATTTTTCAAAAGCGAACGATCTTATTCGGCAACAAGGAAAAACACCAATAAATTGGCAACCTGTGCTTTTGGAAAATATTAATGAGTAGCATAAAAAAACATGGTTAGTATAAAAAAGCGTCGGACAGGTTTGCAGGAAATAGCTGATTTTATTGGTATTAGTAAAATGACAGTAAGCCGTTTTTTACGTGATCCTAATCTTGTATCAAAACCACTTCAGTTACAAATATCAGCAGCAATAGATGAACTTGGCTATATCCCTAATAAAGCGCCAGATATGCTGTCTAATGCAAAAAGTAATGCGATTGGTGTCTTATTACCATCATTGACCAATCAGGTATTTGCTGATGTATTGAAAGGCATCGAACTTGTAACAGATAAACATGGTTATCAAACCATGATTGCACACACAGGATATAATCCTGAAAAAGAAGAAATGCGCTTGCGATCGTTACTAGCTTATAATATTGATGGATTGATACTAACTGAGCGAACTCATACCGCTGCAACACGAAAGATGATTGAAATATCAGGTGTACCTGTAGTTGAAATTATGGATAGTGTTTCGCCTTGTATTGATATGGCTGTTGGTTTTGATAATTATGAAGTAACTAAAAATATGGTTAATCGCATGATTAAGAAAGGTCATAAACATATCGCTTATTTTAGTGCGCGTCAGGATGATAGAAGCATTATTCGCCAGCAAGGTTATGAACAAGCCATGCGAGACGCAGGACTGTCTACCAAAACTTTTGCGACAAAAGAATCTTCGTCTTATTCATTAGGTAAGTACTTACTTCATCAAGCATTGAAAGAGTATCCACAAATTGATGGTGTTTTTAGTACTAACGATGATTTAGCACTTGGGGTATTGTTTGAATGTCAACGGTTAGGTATTAAAGTACCTGAACAACTAGCTATTGCTGGTTTTCATGGACATGATGTTGGGCAAGTCGTCACGCCGAAATTAGCTTCTATTTTGACACCGAGAATTGAAATCGGTCAGAAATCAGCCGACATGTTATTGAAATGTATTAATGGTGAACAGATTGATCAGAATGTAATTGATTTGCCTGTTGAGTTTTTAGACGGCGAAAGTATTTAATAACCTAGTAGATAACACGAAAATTTAGTTAACCTCATTACATCTAGTAATGAGGTCATTTGACACATTAAAGCCCTTTAGGATTTTCACCGTATTGATTAGGTCCTGGTGTCGAATCTATTACACAAAAGACAAATAATATAATACTGCCGAAAGGAACAAACTCTATCAATAACCACCAGCCTGATTTGCCTGTATCATGTAAGCGTCGTACAGTAACAGCTAAAGAAGGGAGTAATATTGCCAACGTATATATTAAAGTCAATACATAGTTAAGTCCTAATAAAGAATCAAGCAACATTACAACAAAGCCAGCAATAACATTAAATAAAGTAAACATCCAATACTCTTTTCGACGTGCTCTTCCGCTGAAGTTTACATAATTTTTTGTAATACCATCAATAAACCAATTCATCCTTAAACATTCCTTTTTAATTTAATTAGAAAAATACCCTCTTGGGGCTAGGTATTTTAATAAAAAAAAAATCAAAATAAAACTGATTTTTATCATTAAAATTAATTTTTTTATTTTATTTTCAATAGTTATACTATCAGATCTCTTATTAATTTCGAGTTTTTCTAACGCGATACTTATATTCGTATTATCGATCAATGGTTATTTATACCTGCTCATTATATCTTCAAAAATAGCACAGGGTTTCCATGAAAATTATTTAAATAAAATATGCTTTTGAATGCCATTAGAATTAGTTTAATGAACAAACATGATATTAGCCCAAAAGATTTTAATATTTGTTAATTAAGCTGGTTAACTATTCACTTACTGAAAGAAGTGCAAATTTCTCGATTAAAATTGTAATCATTAAAAGTTGATGTAATTCTGTAAATAGTCGGCATTAAAAGAAAAATTTCTAAACTTCCAATTTGGTGTGCAGGATTAATTATGATGAATGATGTATTTCTACAAATTGATTTTCTAGTTGTGTGTTTAGACGATGAAAGTATTAAATAAAATAGTAGATAACTCTGAAGTTGAGTTAACCTCATTACATTCAGTAATGAGGTCATTGACAAATTATAATTCCTTAGGATTTTCACCGTATTGATTAGGTCCTGGTGTCGAATCTAATAAACAAAAGATAAATAATATAATGCCACCTAAATATGGAATAAATTGTAATAATACCCACCAACCTGATTTATCTGTATCATGTAAGCGTCGTACAGTAACAGCTAAATTAGGAAGGAATATTGCCAAGGAAAAGATCGTAGTAACAATGTACGGCCCCCCAATCATCCTATCAATGATTACTGTAACAATGCATAAAAGAGCACTAAATAAAACAAACATCCAATACTCTTTCCGACGAGCTCTTCCGTTGAAATTTACATAATTTTTTGTAATACAATCAATAAACCAATTCATCCTTATGTATTCCTTTTTAATTTAAATAATGAAACTAACATTTGAGTTAGCTATTTTAATGAAAAAAAAAGATAATAAAACATATTTTCATCATTAAGCCTATTATTTTTGTAATTGATACTTATTTTATTGATATTTATGTTTATTTTATCATTTCATAAAATGAAACTTATGAAAATTATATAAGTAAAATATCTTTTTGAATGTCATAGAAATAGTAATAGCTTAATGAGTGAACGAGATTTTATCATAAAAAATTTGCGATATTTGTTAATTAAGTTGGTTGCTTCTTCACCTACAGAAGCAGCCACAAAAACCTCGGTTAAGATTGTAACTATCGAACGTTGATGTGATCCTGCACATAGTTGGCACCAAAAGAAAAAATTTCTATACAGCTAATTTACGTGTAGGATTAATTATGATGAATGATGTATTTCTACAAATTGATTTTCTAATTGATTATTTAGACGACGAAAGTATTTAATAACATATTAGATAACACTAAAAATTAGTTAACCTCATTACATCTGGTAATGAGGTCATTGACACATTAAAACCTTTTAGGATTTTCTCCGTATTGATTAGGTCCCGGTGTCGAATCTATTAAACAAAAGATAAGTAATATAATATTGCCAAATGGAACAAACATCAGCAATAACCACCAGCCTGATTTGTCTGTATCATGTAGGCGTCGTACAGTAACAGCGTAAGAAGGAAGCAATATTGCCAGCACATATATTAAAATCAATATATTGTTAAGTTCCAAAAAAGAATCAAGCAGCATTACAACAAAGCAAGCAATAATATTAAATAAATTAAACATCCAATACTCTTTTCGACGTGCTCTTCCGCTGAAGTTTACATAATTTTTTGTAATACAATCAATAAACCAATCCATCCTTAAATATTCCTTTTTAATTTAATTAGAAAAATACCCTTTTGTGGTAGGTATTTTAATAAAAAAAAATCAAAATAAAACTGATTTTTAGAATTAAAATCAGTTTTATTTATTTTATTTTCAATAGTTATGCTAACAGTTCTCGTATTGATTTCAGGTTTTCATAAAATGAGATTTATGTTAGAATTACCGCTCAGTGGTTATTTATACCTACTAATTATGTCTTGAAAGAATAACACTGAGGCCCCCCATGAAAATTGTTGAAGTAAAACACCCTCTTGTTCGTCATAAAATTGGTTTAATGCGTGAACATGATATTAGCACAAAAGATTTCCGTGACCTTGCCAGCGAAGTAGGCAGCTTATTAACTTATGAAGCAACGGCAAATCTTCCAACCGAAACGGTAACCATTGAAGGTTGGTGTGGTCCTGTTCAAGTAGAACGCATTAAAGGTAAAAAAATTACTGTAGTGCCAATTTTGCGAGCAGGCTTAGGTATGATGGATGGAGTATTGGAACATGTACCGAGTGCAAGAATTAGCGTCGTTGGTTTTTATCGTAATGAAGAAACATTAGAACCAGTTCCTTATTTCCAAAAATTAACTTCTGATATTGAAGAACGAATGGCTTTGGTTGTTGATCCAATGCTTGCAACAGGTGGTTCAATGGTTGCAACTATTGATCTGCTTAAGAAAGCGGGCTGTAAAAATATCAAAGTATTGGTTTTAGTTGCAGCTCCCGAAGGCATTAAAACACTTGAGCAGGCGCATCCTGATGTCGAACTTTATACCGCTTCAATTGATGAAAGGCTGAATGATAAAGGCTACATCTTACCAGGGCTTGGTGATGCTGGCGATAAAATATTTGGCACCAAATAAAATCTCAAATTTTAGACCGGTTTATCCGGTTTTTTTATGCCTGTTAATTAATTATTAAATTATTTATGAGCTACATATTAAGTTGAAAAGGAGATTGTCAACGTGGCAAAAATCACAACAGATGAAGTAAAGCATCAAGCCCCCCAGTCTAAACACTCATGGCAGGACATTTTTACCGGAGCTCAAATGTTATTTGTCGCATTTGGTGCATTAGTTTTAGTTCCTCTATTAACTGGATTAAACCCAAATGTCGCACTGTTTACCGCTGGTGTTGGTACGCTATTGTTTCAACTTACCACTAAAGGAAAAGTGCCAGTATTTTTAGCTTCTTCCTTTGCCTTTATTGCACCAATTTCATTTGGCGTAGCGCAGTGGGGAATACCTGCAACGTTAGGCGGTTTAGTTGCTGCAGGTTTTGTGTTTATGTTTTTTGCTTTTTTAGTAAAAATTAATGGAAATAATGTAATTAACCGAATTTTACCACCCGTAGTGACGGGGCCCATTATTATGGTTATTGGTTTATCCCTAGCGCCGGTCGCAGTCGGCATGGCAATGGGTAAAGATAGTGGTTTACCCGCTGAAAACTATCAATTAATTATTATTTCAATGGCATCACTCATTACTACTTTAGCTATGGCGATTTGGGCAAAAGGTTTTTTTAAATTAGTGCCCATCATTGCTGGAATCATCGTAGGATATACGCTTTCGTGTTTATTTGGTATTGTCAATTTTCAATCTGTTATTGATGCTCCATGGTTTAAAGTTCCTGATTTCACGTTTCCAACATTTCAATGGCAAGCTATTTTATATATGATTCCAATTGTTATCGCACCAACCATTGAACATGTAGGTGATATTATGGCAATTAGTTCTGTTACAGGTAAAGATTATACCCGTGAACCTGGTTTACAACGTACTTTGTTCGGTGATGGACTCGCAACCTCAACTGCTGGACTTTTGGGGGGACCGCCTTGTATTACTTACGCTGAAGTAATTGGTGCAGTAACGTTAACGCGTAATTTTAAAACAAGAGTGATGACGTGGGCTGCAATTTGGGCGATTTTAATGTCTTTTGTCGGAAAGATTGGCGCTTTTTTAAGCTCCATTCCAACGGTAGTTATGGGCGGCATTATGGTACTACTGTTTGGGTCAATTGCATCGGTTGGCATCAATATTTTAGTCAAACATAAAGTGGATCTATCCGATTCTCGTAATATGTGTATTGTTTCATTGGTGTTAGTGTTTGGTATTGGTGGAATGATTTTTGATTTTGGCTCTTATGCACTACAAGGAATTAGCTTGTGTGGCATTTTAGCTATTGTATTAAATTTAATATTACCTCATCACACTAAACCGACCAATATTAGTTAATCTAAATTAATAAGCCGTTAATGATGAATATCATTAACGGTTTCTTATTCTCATAACTGACTATTTTATAAATGTTGTTAATTCCATCGTGACTTGATGTGAGTGATGACGTTCTTTGCAATAGTTTGAGTTTTTACTAAAGGTGTTAGCTTAATTTTTTCTTTTATTATCATTAAAAAAACTTAATCAATATTGATTAGGGATGTTAACTATTGTTGTCTCAACAGACCGATTAATAACGATCTAATTATTATATCTCTAACCATTAACTAATCAGATTTCAGGGTAATATTTAGAAAGCCTATAAGTGTTCTTTGTGAAGTTTAGAGTTGGTATAAATAATAATATTTTAATTTAATTGCAATGAATAAAAGATTTTTACTCAATTATTTTAAATGTTTTAATGAGATAGAAATACCTAAATAAAGTTAATATCAAATTTTTTTATTATAATAAAAAATAATCTTGTAAAAAAGTTTGAGGTTAACTATACGTTTGAGTATAAAACCTCACCTATCTAATAATAAGTGAGGTTTATTATGGTAAGAAATTTTATTTTATTGGACGCATGGTCGGGAATAAAATTACGTCACGAATGGTATGGCTGTTAGTAAATAACATTACCGTGCGATCGATACCAATACCAAGTCCTGCTGTTGGCGGTAAGCCATGTTCAAGTGCAGTGATATAATCATCATCATAGAACATCGCTTCATCATCTCCAGCATCTTTTTGTGATACTTGATCAGCAAAACGTTGTGCTTGATCTTCAGCATCATTAAGTTCTGAGAATCCGTTACCAATTTCTCGTCCACCAATAAAGAACTCAAAACGGTCGGTAACAAATGGATTTTCATCGTTACGACGAGCAAGTGGTGATACTTCCGCTGGGTATTCAGTGATAAATGTTGGTTGAATTAAGTTAGCTTCTGCAACTTCTTCGAAGATTTCTGTAACAACACGACCAAGACCCCAACCTTTTTCAACTTTGATACCAACAGCTTTTGCAATAGCACACGCTTTATCAAAATCATCTAAATCGGCATTATTGGTTTCTGGTCGATAATGACAAATAGCTTCGCGCATGGTCATTTTGATGAAAGGTTTTCCAAAATCAAAAGTATGATCACCATATTGCACAACAGGATTACCTGTTACCGCAATGGCTAAACGACGGAATAACGATTCAGTTAAAACAATCAGATCTTTATAATCCGCATAAGCCATATACATTTCCATCATGGTGAATTCTGGATTATGTCTTGGCGATACTCCTTCATTACGAAAGTTTCGGTTAATCTCAAACACACGTTCAAAACCACCCACTACCAAACGTTTTAAATAAAGTTCAGGGGCAATACGCAAATACATATCAAGATCGAGCGCATTATGGTGCGTGATAAATGGTTTAGCCGAAGCGCCACCAGGGATCACTTGCATCATTGGCGTTTCAACCTCCATAAAGTGATGCTCAAGCATAAAGTTACGAATTTCTGTTACCACTTTTGAACGAGCAATAAAGGTATTACGCGACTCTTGGTTAGTGATAAGATCTAGGTAACGTTGACGATAACGCATTTCTTGATCAGCAAGACCATGGAATTTGTCAGGTAATGGGCGTAGCGCTTTAGTTAACAGACGAATTTCTTCACAGTGAATTGACAGTTCGCCAGTTTTTGTTTTAAACAAATACCCCTTAGCTCCAATGATATCCCCAAGATCCCACTTTTTAAATTGTTCATTATAAAAGTTTTCAGGTAGATCATCACGAGTAACATAAAGTTGGATTTGCCCAGCAACATCTTGTAATGAAACAAACGATGCTTTCCCCATAATACGGCGCATCATCATTCGACCAGCAACAGTAACGGTAATTTTATTTTCAATTAACTCTTCGTTAGTTTTATCGTCATATAATTGATGAAGATCGCTTGAAATTGCGTCACGGCGAAAGTCATTAGGGAACGCAATACCTTGCTCGCGAATATGTGCAAGCTTTTCACGACGTATTGCAAGCTCGTTATTTAACTCTTCAATATGATTTTGTTGCTCTTGCTGTGTTGACATAATTTTACCTTTTATTTATCACCAAGCAGGGTTATAAACCTGCTTTTAAGCTTTCTTCAATAAATTGATCTAAATCACCGTCTAAAACGGCTTGAGTATTGCGTGTTTCTACACCAGTACGTAAATCTTTAATCCTTGAGTCATCAAGGACATAAGAACGAATTTGACTGCCCCAACCAATATCGGATTTATTGTCTTCCATCTGCTGTTTTTCGGCATTCTTTTTCTGCATTTCAAGCTCATACAATTTAGCTTTCAACTGCTTCATGGCTTGATCTTTATTACTGTGCTGAGAACGGTTATTTTGACATTGCGTTACAATGCCTGTTGGAATATGGGTAATACGTACCGCTGATTCAGTTCTATTAACATGCTGACCACCCGCACCGGATGCACGATAAACATCAATACGAAGATCGGCAGGGTTAATATCGATATCAATATTATCATCAATTTCAGGGTAGACAAAGACAGATGCAAATGATGTATGACGACGGTTACCTGAATCAAATGGACTTTTACGTACTAACCTATGAACTCCTGTTTCGGTGCGCAACCAACCATAAGCATAGTCGCCAGATACTTTAATTGTTGCTGATTTTATACCAGCAACATCACCATCTGATACTTCCATAACTTCGGTGGTAAAACCTTTTGATTCGGCCCAACGCAAATACATTCTGAGTAGCATTTCTGCCCAATCTTGCGCTTCAGTACCGCCTGAACCTGATTGAATATCTAAATAACAGTCAGCACTATCGTAATCGCCAGAAAACATACGGCGGAACTCAAGGCCTGCTAATTTTTTTTCTAATTGTTCAAGTTCTAGATTGGTTTCATTAAAGGTATCTTGATCTTCGGCTTCAATAGCAAGCTCAAGTAAACCTTCGACATCGTCAAGTCCTTGCTCTAATGAATTAATGGTATTGATGATATCTTCAAGTGCTACTCGTTCTTTACCTAAAGCTTGTGCTTTTTCAGGATCAGCCCAGACTTCAGATTGCTCTAATTCGGCGTTGACTTCTTCTAGTCGTTCTTTTTTTAGATCATAGTCAAAGATACCCCCGAATCACAGCAGTGCGTTCGGTAAGTTCTGCGATCTTTGATTTAACCGGATTAATTTCAAACATGTTTTAAATTAGATGCTCAGTTTATGATTTTTAAATAAGCATTCATTGTAGCGGATTTAAGTATAATTTAGCAATTACCAATTTAGGCTTGGTTCATTGTGATTCAATAATTTTATCCAACAAAGTGAGGGATAAAGTAACATTATCAAAAAGAGGTGAACATTGATAAAAAAATGGTTCAAATTTTACAAAATAATTTAAACGTAATAACGTAATATAGCCACAATGGTAAAGAATAATTACTCTAAAACGATAATGACGCACAAGGCGTCATTATCAGGTAGTTTGGATAAAGTTATTTAAATTATTTTTTAGCTTCTGCGTATAACTCGGCGACTTTATCCCAATTAATGACATTCCAAAATGCCCCAATGTAGTCAGCACGACGGTTTTGATATTTCAAATAGTAAGCATGTTCCCAGACGTCAAGAGCCAAAATTGGTGTGCCAGATACACCCGCAAATTTTTCACCCATAATTGGTGAATCTTGGTTAGCGGTGGAAACAACTTCAAGCTTACCATTTTTAAGTACTAACCACGCCCAACCTGAACCAAAACGGGTTGCAGCAGCAGCAGAAAATTTCTCTTTAAATGCATCAATCGAACCAAAATCTTTTTCTATGGCAGCTTTCAACTCACCTTTAAGTTCAGTTCCGATTTTTAACAATTCCCAGAAAAGAGTGTGATTAACATGACCACCAACATTATTTTTGATGCCAGTAACTTTGTCTGATGGGACTTTATCTAGGTTTTTTAATAATGTTTCAGGACAAAAGTCTTTAACTTCAGCAGGTAATGATTCTAATAATGCGTTAGCGTTATTTACATAAGTTTGATGATGTTTATCATGATGAAGATGCATGGTTTCAGTATCAATATAAGGCTCTAAAGCATCATAAGCATAAGGTAGAGGGGGTAATGTATAAGCCATGAAATTGCTCCTTTCATTTATTGGTTTTTTACTTTTTATGTTAAAAGTATACGAGCTATTACTAGTGTCCACAAACTATTATTTAGATAGTTGATGACTATCTAATTAATGTAATTGCTGTACGATTTTTACGTTTAGTTTTGCTGAGTTAAATAAGGTGTATACATCATAATTGCATGATTTTCACTAATAAGATTTTCCTCTATCTGATTATCAAGCAAATGCGTTTTACGTTGCCATATCTTATTGTGCCTCGTGTATCCGCCCCACCATTGTTGCTCAATGACGTGATCAGTTTCGAATATTTCATAGTGATAAGATAGTGGTGTATTGGCTAGCAGTTCACCATGTAAGTATTCATCATCTAACCAAAGGTTAAGTCGGTAGGTTGTATTTGTTTTATTGAGCAATTGTAAATCTATATAGTTATAAGATAATGTTGCACCACAAGCAAATGGAATAGTGCGATTAACATCAGGAAAAACATCAAAACTATGTCGCCACCGTTCAATAATTGTTAAATCAGAGTGTAGTGCAATCCAGTAAATTAAATTGCCAAGTTGACATAAACCACCACCAATATCTTTACCAATTTGACCATTATGCAGTGAGAGACCTTCTAAAAAACCACGTTCTTTAGACGGCCGCCCCACTTTTTGCCAAATTGAAAATCGTTGATTGGGCTTAATTATCGAACCGTTAATCTGTTCAATCGCTAAGCGAAGATTAGTGATTTTGTTATATTGCAAATACATATCAACATCTTTTAGTTGTCTTAACAATACAGATTGATGTTTTTTATGAGAATAGCAGCAAGTATTATTATTCTTATCTATTACGCAATAGGCGTGGCGGTTGCGCCACCAATCTAATTTACGCTTAACGATAAAATACTCTTTACCTAATTTTAATCTTAACTGACTGCGTTTTTTAGGTTTTTCTACAACAGTGTTTTGCATACAACTCCATCCTAACCACTGAATTGATTATTTTTTTATAAGTGATAAATAATTAATGCTTAACTTATCAAGAAAAACAAAAAGCTTTAAATTCATTTGGCTATAATCATGTTTTCGTAACATATCGGGCGTATCAACAAAACGATAATTTGCAGCTTGATTCAGATCGTTTAACGAATGAGAAATGAGTTTTTCAATGACTTCATGTGTTAATTCTAAATGACACTGAAAACCATAAACCAATTTACCATAAGCAATAATTTGCCGCGGACAGCCTTCACTATACGCAATTATTTGTGCATCTTTTGTTAATCCCGGCATATCATTGTGCCAATGACCTACCGCTAATTCATCACCAAAATGCGTAAATAAAGAGTGATGTTTTCCAACTTCGGTTAATGTAATTGGGAATTTGCCAATTTCTTTTTCTGGGCTGTGTTCATGAGTCGCACCTAATGCCTCACCAATCAATTGTGAACCTAAGCAAACACCGATAACGACTTTCCCTGCTTCAATGGCTGACAAAATGACTGCTTGTTCAGCTAATGAATCAAAATGTGCACACTCTTGCTTTGTTGTTGCTGGTGATTGTGGTCCGCCCATGATAATTAAAAAGTCAATGTGATTGATATTATCAGGTAGTGCTTCACCAAGATAAACCCGCGAATAACTAATAGTATGTTGATGTATTTTCGCCCATTGCTCATAAGCACCTGGTGCTTCAAATTCTTCGTGGACTATAAAATGTATATGCATGGGTTCCTAATTCCTAATGTATTAAAATTATTATATTAATTGACAATAAACTTAGTATTAATTATCTCAAAAATACTCAACAATATATTAAGCAATAACAGTTATAAAAACAAAATATTTGTATTTCAATAATTATCATTTGCAATGATAAATTCAATTAATACCATTATCGTCATCTTTAATCACATTATTTTAAATAAATGCTAATTTTTAGCATTAAAATTAAATGAATAAGTGTTACAGTTAATTGACATTTTGTATCCATTATTTAGCTTGCTAACAGAGTAATTTTAATCATGCTAATAATGGTTATTTAACTATAACTTGATAAAAAAACACACATAATTAAGTTAAAAAAAATATAATAACAGATTGAAAATCATACAAATAAATTATATCCTTTTATACAAAATGTAATGTACTTATATTAAAGTTAATATTGGAAATATTTCATTTTAAAAAATAATAAATAAAATTTAGCTTGTCAGGATATGTAAGGAAGTAATGGAAACATCTTTTTTAAAAACAATATCAGCCAGTGTTAACGCACTTTCTAAAACGGTTTTAAAAAATCGTGATTCGCTTGAAATTGATATCATAGCCAATAGATTAATTTCTATTTTTCCAGTTGCAATAGACGAACAATTAAATCAATCTTGCGATTATTCAATTATTTCCACTTTCAGCTACAAAAAGTTATCGGTCAACCCAAGGTTAGATCTAATTGATTGATTTATTAAAATCAACGAAAACAACATTGAGTTGAGAATCATCGATAATGTCTACTTAAAATGTAACGCGATGAAAAAACGAGCGTTAACCAAAAAGAACTATTTTACTAAAAATGAGTGAAATTAATGATAAACGCTGTACGAAAAAAGGTTAAAAATGTTCAATGAACTAAATCGGTACGATAATTTTAGACGATATCGTTATCTTTTAATTGATAATAGGGTTGTACTTCATTGGGCAAATCCGTTATCACTTGAAAAACTAACTCAACAATTTGGCGAAAATAAAGCTTTTGGTGAGAAAAAACTAACAACAGTATTACGTACTGATCTAGATTACGATCCGAGTGTTTGCCCGACATTGATTCAATTGGCAGAGCCAAGTATATTAACCGATGATGTCATTATTGATGACATTAGCCGACAAGCCACATTAGAGCGTTTTTGGTCACAACGTTATATCTGTGCTTATCTGGTTAGTGACCAAAAACCGTCAGCGTTGGCAAAACAATTAATCAATATCGGTAATTCAATTGGTCGAACTTTAAAAGGATCGTATTACCCATTTTTTGAGCCTTTTCGGATGCAATTTTTAGATGAAGTGGGTTCAAATCAAAATAAAGCGTGGTTAAAAGCGCAATTTTCTCAAATTTACAACTATTATTATCCTTCAATTCATAATGGTAAATTTATTCAATTTACTGCTAATAAAGAAACTATGCCAGAAAAGAGTTGGGATGTTGATGACAATCTGCCTATTAAAAATATTCGAATAATTCGTACTTTGGTTAATGCTTGGGCAAATAACCGATTACAATTTGAAGAGCAACAATCTTTACCATTATCAAAAGATGTTATCACTGAGGCGACACAATTGGTTGAACAAGCCGAGCAATTAGGTTTAGTTGATGCTGGTGATATTTTATTTTGGGGAATTTGTGGCTTAAGGTACCATCAAGCCTTTACTCAAAATCCAAAAGTTTTAATGCTAACTGAGCTTGCTAAAAAAACACCTGGAACACTATCAACACAAGTTAATAATGCCAATATTATTATTGAAGGCACAAACATTAAGTAAATTAGATAAATAAAATAATAAAATAATAAAATAATAAAATAATAAAATAATAAAATAATAAAATAATAAAATAATAAGGAATAGCCAACATGCAAAAAGAAATAAATACCGCCAATCAAAATAAGAAACAAGCGGCTGGTAAATGTCCTGTATGTGAGCGGAAAGGGATTCCGGTGTTTTTACTGCGTCAGGCGGTAATTAAATTAGCTCCGTTTGAAGGCGCAAAAAGTGATCTTGATTATCAATCGTTAGCTAATTATGCACAAAAAATAAACTTTAAAAATCGCATGCCTGACGAACCGTTAAAAGATTATGGTTATATTTTGCGTACCCTGCGCAATGGTTATGTTTATGTGATGCAACAAAAAGGGGATGATATTAATACACGAATGCTTGAAGCTTATGAGTGTATTGATGGTGCATTACGTTTAAAAGATGCTTATAGTTTAAGTGGTACAGAACCAAGACCATTATCAAAAGCGTGTTACAATGCCTGTCACTCCATTCCAGCCTCATTTATTAATTTAGATGATCGAATCTATACCAATGCATGGGTAGCGTATGTATCACAACCTTGGTCTAGCGAAACAATTAATCAATATATTAAAGAACAAGACAAACTGGCACTGTCTCGTTTTACCCATATTGATATAACCAAATTGAAAGACGATCCCAATCAAGCAACTAACAATCGAGCAGTACCTTTTGCGGATATTTTTGGCAAAGCGGATGATACCGAAAGTGTCAGTAACGTACTTGAATTTAGAATAAAAAAAGCCCCATTGACAAACTTCAAATCGGCACATCCATTTGTCAGTCTTTATAATCAAAAACGTTTATTTGCCTACCATGTCAATCAATTATCAGATTCCTCATGTGGTGTCGTTGTGGAAGACACCTTTGGTATTGCTGAAGAGCTAAACTCTCAGCGGCTTTCGCATTTGCATATATTTAATGAAAAACCGCTGACCGATGACGAATTAAAACTTGCTGAAGAAAGTATTGATAATTTGGATGACATTGATAAAGAAACCAAAATTTATGAACAACGTGCCAAAAATATGCTCAAAACAATCAATCCAGATTTGCAACAACGCTTTAAATATTATGAAGCTGGAATGTTAAAAAAACGGATGATATTTGAATTGATGACTCAGTACCGTCAGTCAATTGTAACGTCTTATGATCGTGAAATTGCTAAAGTAGAGGAAGTGATTGAAAAAGTTGTAAATTCTGGTAATGATCATGTTGGCTATAACGGTATTCCCGTATCAGCAGGAATGCGAGCTAGAATAGGCAGACTATCGTCAGACAAAAAGCAAGCATTAGACGATTTTGATGATTGTGTTAATCAAGATACAATTCAGAATTTTACTAGCGAATTAGAGTCAGCTTATAACGAAGTCGTTAATTATTGTCGAGAATGGTCACAAGATTATTATACTTATGTTCGCTGGTTGTTTGGTAAGCAAGAGTTTATATCGGACTATGGTGAATCAAAACCAAGCAGTTTTAACCTAGTCCATTTTTGGCAACGTGAATTTGATTTTTCGGTTGAAACAGCCTTGATGGCGCATGTAACAGAAGTTACGCAAATACTATTAGATTCAACCCATTCAGAAATAAAATTTGCCAATGATAGTGCCTTGTGGGATGAACTGCTTAGCAATCCAGAAAGTATCTATTACATTATTGACTATAATAATCCTAAAGGTATTGATCGTGATGAAGAAGTGTATGTTGAACTGACGGATAACCGACTGCTCAAACCTAACGATATAATATCTAATGTATTGAATTTTACACCTGTTGTAAATAAAGTAATTGAAGAAGTAAACAAAGAAGCACTAAAAAGAAAACAATATATATTAGAACAGAATAAAGCACAGTTAGAAGCTGAAATTAAAATCAATCAGCAAAAAATAGAACAACTGGAAAGCAAAAAAAAGAGTATTCCAGTCCATAATCAAACTGAAATTCAAGAATTGATAAAGGCAAAAAGAAAGTACAATGCTGAAATTCAAACATTAAATAAAGAGCTTGAAAAGGTTAATCAACAAATGTCAGAAATGGCTCAACCAAATGTGTCAAACTTAGGGCAGAGCGCTAATAGAAATGATTTATTAAATAATACCGCTCTTAAAAAGCAGGCTGTACTAATTAAAGATAAATTACATATACCTATAAAGTCACAGTGGATGCGACTTAACGCTTTTGATCAACTAGCCAGAATCGGGGCGATGCCCGTTGAAATTAATATACAGATAAAACCTGAGAATATCGCTAAAATCCAAAATTTAATTACTCAAATGCAGCGAGGTTTTTTTAATCGAGGTCTTTATCATCCACACGAACAGGAATTTTTGCAAAATTTTGACATTGATGAAAAGGTAACCAAAACAGGTACAACTAAAACCAGAAAAGCCAAATTTACGCTCTGTTTTCCAGACAAAGTAACAAGAAGTTTATTTGTCGAGTTTATTAAGAAAACCAATGGGATATTAAAACCATACGAATTAAAAAAATTTATTGAAAGTGCGTATAAAGACTATTTTAAGCTAATTTATAAACAAAAAAATCTTCAAGCACAGCTTGAGAATGCAACCAAAAATAAAACGTCAATCAATGAAAAAATAAATCAAGGTAGTAGCAAAAATACTAGCAATAAAACCACAAAAATCAACCAAAAAATAGAAAAGATAGGAGATCTTTCAAACAAAAATAAAATTGATTTAGAAACAGTCATTAATAAAATTGAGCTAGAAGGCGTTAATAGCGAAATTAAAATTGGAAAAATAACATTTGCCATTAATCTGGCAGTGGATGCAATATCATGTGTTGTCACTTTGATGAATATAAAAGACACTCTCAAAGAGTGGGGAGTTGCTAAAGAGGGTAGTGGCGAACAAAAAGTAAAAGTACAACTAATAAAAGATGTGGTATCACTAGCTTTAATGAGTATTGATTTAACCAGTCAATACCAAAATATTAAACTCAATAAGCAATTAGAAAATGCTATTAATACCAATAAGCAAGCCATTCGTAGTCAATTAAAATTAAATACTCTAATTAATAAAACAGTTTCCAGAGTAACAGCAGTAATCACCGTTCTTGAAGCCATTGGCGAGTTAAAAAGTGCCTTTGATATGGTGGATATGGAAGATAAAACTTATGTTACTTATAGATTTCTTGGTTCTATTGCTTCAATTATTGGTATTGTCATAGCTTTAATCGGTACTTTGGTCACCATCATTATAGGTGTTGCTTTAATGATAGGTGGTGCATTAGCTATTATATTTAGTAAAAAGTATGATAAATTCACGCCTATTCAGCATTGGTTAAATCGTTGCTATTTTGGCAAACAAGCAGAGCTGGAATATTTAGGTTATGACGCTTATCATGAAGAAGATCGCTATTCACACAGTGGTTTTGGTTTAGCACTCAATGACTATATTGTTATGCTCTATGGCATTCAAACCTTTATCCGTTTGCAATCGCTTTATAATGGTGCCCCTGTTGTATCAATAGGTGATTCTGCCAATATGTTTCAGGAACATATCTATTTTTATGTGGATATTCCCGATTTTGCCAAAGCCAATCCTAACGAAGTGCTAACGGCTTCCATTCGTTTATATCTTTATAACTGGGAACATCTTGATAACCAATCCAGTGTGATAACCGATAAATATATCGATTTAAAATGCCGCGTAACAACCAACGGTATTGAAGTTTTAGAGATTAAAAATGGTCCTGGAACCGACAAATATATTTGCACCGATAAAAAAGTGTATTTCAATAAATATGAACTGCCGTCATTAATAAGTAAGTTTCCTTCCTCAACTGGGGAGCGTTATATCGATGAACCGGCTGAATTTCAATTAACGCAAACTCTAGCGAATGGAACAAAAGTGATCGAAAGCAAACCAAAATTTAGTGATATTAAAAATGTTATGGTTAAACAAGGTGATAGTATTGACAGTGATGGGTTAATTATTAACAAATGGATTGCAGGTACAATTGGTGCTAATAGTATTAAAAAATACCATATAATCATTGAATATAATAACCGTGAAGCAGTCCCATTAATCATTACCAAAAAGTCTAACAAAATTAATTAACGAAAAGGAGCAACAATGCCATCACAATATCGTCCACAAATATTAGGCTGGATAGGGGATTTAGATAAAGGCTCAAAAAATATTTCAGGTGCCGATGATCGTTTACTGTATGCTAACGATAACTATTGCGCTTTCCTTCGCAAAACATCTTCTGATCAGATTTTTTATTTATGTATTAGTGGTATTATTACATTTTTATTGATTTTCATTATACCAGTATCAATATATTTACTTACACTAATAAAAATAGATTCTAATAGTCATAAAGCTATATTTTTGATTCCGTTAATTATTATTTTGTTTGTTATTACTCTATATTTAATGATTCCCGAATTATACCAAAATCTTTTTACACGAAAAGGTAGTCCAATAATCTTTAATCGTAAAACCAATAAAGTGTATATTAATGAAAGTTATTTTTTTAATTTTACTTCGTTTAAAAATCCGATTCATTTTTTACAGCCTAATAAAAAACGAATAAAAGAGTATGATTGGGCCGATTTACATGGGGTTGTGGTGCATAACTTTTCCACCTATTCACTCAATACTACTATTTTAATGGTGTGTGAGCCGGGCACGCATAAAACTATTGACCATGTGCTATTAGATCCACTGCGTAATGGTATTGGTAGTTATCAGGTTTGGGGATGGATCAATAATTTTATGTGCTTTAACGATCTAATCAGTTTAAACGACGGGAAATATACGTGGGAGCAAGAAACGCCTTTTAAAAAGGATATCATTCAAGATCAAGGCTGGCCGGAATGGATGGTTGAAGCGTTTAACGCCCTGTCGCCCGAGCATCTGAGTGAGATTAAGCAAAAATATGATGTGCAATAACTAGATCCCCCCAAGAAATAAAAACAAAGAAAGAGAAAAAGGAATAATTAGGAAAAACAATGCCATCACAATATCGCCCACAATTATTAGGCTGGATAGATGATTTAGATAAAGGTACGAATTACCTTTCAGGAGCCGATGATCGCTTACTGTATGCCAACGATAACTATTGCGCTTTCCTTCGCAAAACATCTTCTGATCAGATTTTTTATTTATGTATTTCTACAATTATCATTGTGTGTTTAATTCCAGCAATCTACATATGCTTTTTGTTAATTTTTGATTTAATTTCTAAAAAGGAAAATTTTATATTACTTATTGTTATTATTGGACAAATTTTTTCCTTTCTTGCCATATATCTAATGATTCCTGAATTATATCAAAATTTTTTTACACGGCGAGGATGTCCAATAATCTTTAATCGTAAAACCAATAAAGTGTATATTAATGAAAGTTATTTTTTTAATTTTACTTCGTTTAAAAATCCGATTCACTTTTTAAAGCCTAACAAAAAACGAATAAAAGAGTATGATTGGGCCGATTTACATGGGGTTGTGGTGCATAACTTTTCCACCTATTCACTCAATACTACTATTTTAATGGTGTGTGAGCCGGGCACGCATAAAACTATTGACCATGTGCTATTAGATCCACTGCGTTATGGTATTGGTAGTTATCAGGTTTGGGGATGGGTTAATAATTTTATGTGTTTTAACGATCTAATCAGTTTAAATGACGGAAAATATACATGGGAGCAAGAAACACCTTTTAAAAAGGATATCATCCAAGATCAAGGTTGGCCGGAATGGATGGTGGAAGCGTTTAACGCCCTGTCGCCCGAACATCTGAGTGAGATTAAGCAAAAATATCATGTGCAATAACTAGATTGCTCAAGAAATAAAAATAAAGAAAAAGAAATAATTAGGAATAACAATGCCATCACAATATCGCCCACAATTATTAGGCTGGATAGATGATTTAGATAAAGGTACGAATTACCTTTCAGGAGCCGATGATCGCTTACTGTATGCTAACGATAACTACTGTGCTTTTCTTCGTAAAACGTCATCTGATCAGATTTTTTATTTATTTATTTCCTTAATATCAATATTATCCCTTACTTTTTATATAATTTTTTATTTTTCATTTAATTTTAGTTTTAGTTTTGAAATCTCAATTGATAATGATGAAAAAATTATAGATATTTTATTATCATTAGGCGTTATTGTCAGTTTGTTTGCTATATATCTAATGATTCCCGAATTATACCAAAATCTTTTTACACGGCGGGGATGCCCAATAATCTTTAATCGTAAAACCAATAAAGTGTATATTAATGAAAGTTATTTCTTTAATTTTACCTCGTTTAAAAATCCGATTCATTTTTTACAGCCTAATAAAAAACGAATAAAAGAGTATGATTGGGTCGATTTACATGGGGTTGTGGTGCATAACTTTTCCACCTATTCACTCAATACTACTATTTTAATGGTGTGTGAGCCGGGCACGCATAAAACTATTGACCATGTGCTATTAGATCCACTGCGTAATGGTATTGGTAGTTATCAGGTGTGGGGATGGGTCAATAATTTTATGTGCTTTAACGATCTAATTAGTTTAAACGACGGAAAATATACGTGGGAGCAAGAAACACCTTTTAAAAAGGATATCATCCAAGATCAAGGTTGGCCGGAATGGATGGTTGAAGCGTTTAACGCCCTGTCGCCCGAACACCTTACTGAAATTAAGCAAAAATATCATGTGCAATAACTAGATTGCTCAAGAAATAAAAATAAAGAAAAAGGAATAATTAGGAGCAACAATGCCATCACAATATCGTCCACAAATATTAGGCTGGATAGGGGATTTAGATAAAGGCTCAAAAAATATTTCAGGAGCCGATGATCGTTTACTGTATGCTAACGATAACTATTGCGCTTTTCTTCGTAAAACATCATCTGATCAGATATTTTATTTATATATTTTTACTATTGCTTTTATTCTTTCAATACCTTTAATTTATTTATCTATAACTATAATTTTAGATTTAGATTTAGATTTAGATTCTGATGAAAACACTTTAATATTTATCACTTTTATTGTTATGTTAATTGCTTCTTTTGTTGGATTATATTTATCTATTCCTGAAATTTACCAAAATCTTTTTACACGGCGGGGATGTCCAATAATCTTTAATCGTAAAACCAATAAAGTGTATATTAATGAAAGTTATTTCTTTAATTTTACTTCGTTTAAAAATCCGATTCATTTTTTACAGCCTAATAAAAAACGAATAAAAGAGTATGATTGGGCCGATTTACATGGGGTTGTGGTGCATAACTTTTCCACCTATTCACTCAATACTACTATTTTAATGGTGTGTGAGCCGGGCACGCATAAAACTATTGACCATGTGCTATTAGATCCACTGCGTTATGGTATTGGTAGTTATCAGGTGTGGGGATGGGTCAATAATTTTATGTGCTTTAACGATCTAATCAGTTTAAATGACGGAAAATATACATGGGAGCAAGAAACGCCTTTTAAAAAGGATATCATCCAAGATCAAGGCTGGCCAGAATGGATGGTGGAAGCGTTTAACGCCCTGTCGCCCGAACACCTTACTGAGATTAAGCAAAAATATCATGTGCAATAACTAGATTACTCAAGAAATAAAAATAAAGAAAAAGGAATAATTAGGAATAACAATGCCATCACAATATCGTCCACAAATATTAGGCTGGATAGGGGATTTAGATAAAGGCTCAAAAAATATTTCAGGTGCCGATGATCGTTTACTGTATGCTAACGATAACTACTGTGCTTTTCTTCGTAAAACATATTCTGATCAAGTTTTTTATTTATGCATTTTTACTATAGTTTTTATTGGATTAATACCGACAATTTATTTAGGTTTTTCATTACTATCTGACATACTAGATAAAAATGAAAATTTAATTTCACTTCTTATTATTATCGGACTAATTGCTTGCTTTCTTGCTATATATATATCTATACCCGAAATTTATCAAAATCTTTTTACACGGCGGGGATGCCCAATAATCTTTAATCGTAAAACCAATAAAGTGTATATTAATGAAAGTTATTTCTTTAATTTTACCTCGTTTAAAAATCCGATTCATTTTTTACAGCCTAATAAAAAAAGAATAAAAGAGTATGATTGGGCTGATTTACATGGGGTTGTGGTGCATAACTTTTCCACCTATTCACTCAATACTACTATTTTAATGGTGTGTGAGCCGGGCACGCATAAAACTATTGACCATGTGCTATTAGATCCACTGCGTTATGGTATTGGTAGTTATCAAGTCTGGGGATGGGTCAATAATTTTATGTGCTTTAACGATCTAATCAGTTTAAATGACGGAAAATATACGTGGGAGCAAGAAACACCTTTTAAAAAGGATATCATCCAAGATCAAGGTTGGCCGGAATGGATGGTTGAAGCGTTTAACGCCCTGTCGCCCGAACACCTTACTGAGATTAAGCAAAAATATCATGTGCAATAACTAGATTGCTCAAGAAATAAAAACAAAGCAAAAGGAAAAATTAGGAATAACAATGCCGTCACAATATCGCCCACAATTATTAGGCTGGATAGATGATTTAGATAAAGGTACGAATTATCTTTCAGGTGCCGATGATCGTTTACTGTATGCTAACGATAATTATTGTGCTTTCCTTCGTAAAACATCATCTGATCAGATTTTTTATTTTTGTATAAGTTTTATTTGTACAATTGCAAGTATTTTTTTAATACCCTCGTTAAGTTATGCGCTTTCAAGTTGTAATAGTAAAACTGTTTACTTTTTATTATTAACATTTTTATTTTGTTTTATTTTAGTTTTATATCTAATGATTCCCGAACTATACCAAAATATTTTTACACGGCGAGGATGCCCAATAATCTTTAATCGTAAAACCAATAAAGTGTATATTAATGAAAGTTATTTCTTTAATTTTACTTCGTTTAAAAATCCCATCCACTTTTTACAGCCTAATAAGAAGCGAATAAAAGAGTATGATTGGACCGATTTACATGGGGTTGTGGTGCATAACTTTTCCACCTACTCACTCAATACCACTATTTTAATGATGTGTGAGCCGGGTACACATAAAACTATTGACCATGTGCTATTAGATCCACTGCGTAATGGTATTGGTAGTTATCAAGTCTGGGGATGGGTCAATAATTTTATGTGCTTTAACGATCTAATCAGTTTAAACGACGGAAAATATACGTGGGAGCAAGAAACACCTTTTAAAAAGGATATCATCCAAGATCAAGGCTGGCCGGAATGGATGGTGGAAGCGTTTAACGCCCTGTCGCCCGAGCATCTGAGTGAGATTAAGCAAAAATATCATGTGCAATAACTAGATTACTCAAGAAATAAAAATAAAGAAAAAGGAATAATTAGGAATAACAATGCCATCACAATATCGCCCACAATTATTAGGCTGGATAGATGATTTAGATAAAGGTACGAATTACCTTTCAGGAGCCGATGATCGTTTACTGTATGCCAACGATAACTATTGCGCTTTCCTTCGTAAAACATCTTCTGATGAGATTTTTTATTTATGTATAAGCTTCATTTGTATAATTGGGAGTCTTTTTTTGATACCATCATTAATTTATTCACTTCCAAGTTGTAACAATAAAGCTATTTACTTTTTATTATTAGCTGGTTTAGTTTGTTCTATTCTGATTTTATATGTAATGATTCCTGAACTATACCAAAATCTTTTTACACGAAAAGGATGTCCAATAATCTTTAATCGTAAAACCAATAAAGTGTATATTAATGAAAGTTATTTCTTTAATTTTACCTCGTTTAAAAATCCGATTCACTTTTTAAAGCCTAATAAAAAACGAATAAAAGAGTATGATTGGGCCGATTTACATGGGGTTGTGGTGCATAACTTTTCCACCTATTCACTCAATACTACTATTTTAATGGTGTGTGAGCCGGGTACGCATAAAACTATTGACCATGTGCTATTAGATCCACAACGTAATGGTATTGGTAGTTATCAAGTCTGGGGATGGGTTAATAATTTTATGTGCTTTAACGATTTAATCAGTTTAAACGACGGAAAATATACGTGGGAGCAAGAAACACCTTTTAAAAAGGATATCATTCAAGATCAAGGCTGGCCGGAATGGATGGTTGAAGCGTTTAACGCCCTGTCGCCCGAACATCTTACTGAAATTAAGCAAAAATATCATGTGCAATAACTAGATTGCTCAAGAAATAAAAATAAAGCAAAAGGAAAAATTAGGAATAACAATGCCATCACAATATCGTCCACAAATATTAGGCTGGATAGGGGATTTAGATAAAGGCTCAAAAAATATTTCAGGTGCCGATGATCGCTTACTGTATGCCAACGATAACTATTGTGCTTTTCTTCGTAAAATGTAATGGTTATATCTAAGATTTGCTCTGTGATCTGAATAAAAGTATTTGGATTAGATTAAATAAAAACATTGCCATATTGAGCACAAAACTGATAAAAACATAAATTATCGAGACTCATCTATTTTTTAACGTTAAATTAGAAATTATTTTTATAAACTAACGAGCATTTTTGTTCAAGATGGTTGAAAGATACGTTCTTTCCCAATCTCTGTATTCATTTAAGATAACAAAAAAGCGTGATTGATAATTTTATTTTTTAACATATTGAATAAATTTAATTGTAGTATGGAGTAAGTAATTTTTATTTACTCGTTTATTTATGATTTTTAAGAAATTTATTAATAATGTAAAGTTAGAATAATACTAAATGATAATTGAAATTTGGCGTTTTTATGGCAGATAAAATGATGTGAGAAGTTGGCTCCTCCAACAGGACTTGAACCTGTGACATACGGATTAACAGTCCGCCGTTCTACCGACTGAACTATGGAGGAACCGAAATGTAGCGCGCATATTATAGATTTAATGGCGTTATGTCAATAGTTAATTATCTAAAATTTCTTTTTTGTTCAATTTTTAACTTATTATTGTTATTTAATATTATTTGAGTGTCAGGATTGTCTTAAATAGTTCTTTTTGTCTTAATAACTGTTGTGGATGTGAGCCGAGCTCTCCTTGAGGGATCGGTTGTTTTAATTCTCGATAATAATTGATCCAATAGGGGAGAATCTGGCCAGTGGTTAAATTCTTAAAATTCATAGGATAGAGTTTAAAATAGTTTTTACCTGATTCATACTTAAAAGCATAAGTAATAAGTTGACTACAGTAAAACCCTTTAGCATCTGAACGAAAACTGTGGTTATAGGGCAATCCTAAACAGTCTTGAACACGAATTAATGCATTTTTAATAACAACGTTATCGCTAATCGTTGCAACCACATTATATTGGGCGGAGCCTAAAAAAGATTTAAGTGGTTGCTTGATTACTCCATGCTTTTGGGTCGCCTCAATAACCAGATCATTGCCGATATATAAGCCGACATGGCTTATTTGATTAATTATATCGTTTGAACTAGGCAAAGAACCAGAATGAGTAATTGCCTTACTAAATTCGCTTTCCTCATTCTGAGATTGAAAAATGATATCGCCAACTTGCATTTTTATTGATGTTTTTTCGCGTGATAACGCCATAATGAAAACATAACACAAGTCGCAATGATAAACTTGAGCGCATCAACACCAACGAAAGGTAAATAACCCACTTGTAATGCTTCGGTAAGTGAAATATGAAAATAACCCATTAAATAAGTTACACCAAATACAAAGATTAATTGATGAGCGCAAGCAAAGGCGATTAATCCTAAAAGAAAGCGACGATCATAACCTTTTTCAGCAGCAAATCCGGCGATATAAGCACTGAATGCATACCCATATAGGTAACCAGCAGAAGGTGATACTAGCGCCATAAATCCACCACTACCATTAGCAAACATTGGTAAACCGAGCGCACCTAAAAACAGATATTGAAGAATCGCTAATGCACCTAGTTTACGACCTAGACAAGCACCAATCAGTAAAACACCTAAAGATTGTAAGCTAAAAGGTACTGGGTACGTGGGAATGCTGATATTCGCCGCAAGGCCTAGCAATAGTGCTGCACTGGTGGTTGTACATAATTTGCGTTGCCAAGATGATAAATTGAACAGCGTGTTAATGAATGTAGGGTAATATGTTGTTAATTGTTGTTTCATTATTTTCTACCATTAAAAAATAAACAGTAGTGCCATAATAATACAAAAATTTATAATGTAAACTATTTTGAAATAAAAAAGTTTACATTATTGTTTTCAACATTTTAATTAAACTAAGAAAGGATTGGTCATTCGTTCATTTCCAAAACTTGACATTGGACCATGACCAGGAACAAATATAAAGTCATCGCCAAGAGGAAATAGTTTATGGGTAATTGATGAGATGAGATCGGCATGATTCCCACGAGGAAAGTCTGTTCGTCCAATACTGTTTTTGAAAAGTACATCCCCAACAAAAGCAATTTTATCTTTTACATTGATAAATACAATATGTCCAGGAGTGTGACCAGGGCAAAATAGGACATCAAGCGAGATATTGCCAATCTGAATTTTATCGTTCTCTTTTAACCAACGATCAGGTAAAAAACTTTCGGTATAAGGAAAACCAAATTGCATCGATTGTTGTGGTAAGGCAGTAAATAAGAACTCATCTTCTTGGCTAGGACCAATGATTTTGACATCATAGTGTTTAGCTAATTCAGCAGCTACACCAACATGATCTAAATGTCCATGTGTTAATAAAATTTTTTTAATATTAACCCCCAGTTTTTCAACTGCTTTTTTGAGTAATTCTGGCTCTCCACCGGGATCAATAAAGGCAGCCTCATTTGTTTCATCACACCAAATAATACTGCAGTTTTCTTGAAAATCCGTTACTGGAATGATTTGATATTGAAACATAATTGTTATCTCCTTGTCGCTTAATGCCGAGCCGTTAAATTCTCACCATCTTGTTTTTTCAATTGAGCAAAAATCATGCTTGATAGCATGGTTACAATACCCAGTATAACAAAGGTTAGTTGAAAAGCGTGAATAGTCGTTGTTGTGTAACCAAATAATCTTACCAATAAAGCACCAAAACCAGTACCAAAACTGATCGCCAACTGTTGATTGACGGCCATTAAACTATTGCCACTACTTGTGCTTTCTCCTTGTAAATTTGCTAACGTTATACTGTTCATTGAAGTAAATTGCATTGAATTGACGCCACCAATACAAAATAGCAAAATCCCTAATATCAAAAGTGGGGTAGTTAAGTTTAATAACGACATTAAAAGGATTAAAATTCCTGCCAAAATGGTATTTGCTATTAGCACGAAACGATAGCCTAAACGACCAAGAATCCGAGTAATAAAGAACCTTGTACAAATTGATGCAATTGCCATTGGCATTAGCATCATTCCAGCGAAAATTGCCGAATAACCGAATCCAACTTGTAGAAATAAAGGAATAAGAAAGGGCACACCAGAAATACCTAATCGACAAACTAAATTACCAATAATTCCTATTTTAAATGTTCTTATATCAAATAAAGAGAGTGGAAATAAGGGGGCTTGTTTCTTTTTCGCATAGCTGCGATAAATAAATAAAAAAGCAAGGCTAATGACAGCGAGAGCCAGAGGTAAATAATATTGTTGACCTTGATTTAAACATTCAACACTAAGAGTTGCACTAATAAAAGTAATAACGATAAATATAAATCCAAATAAGTCAAAAGGCATACGTTCACCTTTTATGTTCGGCATATATCTTAAGCTAATCATTACCCCAATAATACCAATTGGTAAATTAATAAAAAAGATCCAGTGCCAACTTACCATATCAACAAGGTAGCCACCTAAAACAGGCCCTAGTACTGGGCCGATTAAACCCGGAATTGTTGCTGTGTTTAACGCCGCTAAGAACTCATTACGTTTAAATGCTTTAATCAAAACCAAACGTGAAACAGGTACCATCATTGATCCACCAATACCTTGAATAACCCTTGATATATCTAAAAAAACTAATGAATTGGATAAAGCACAAAGCAATGATCCTAAGGTAAAAAGTGATACGGCCATCACAAAAATATTTCGTGTGCCGAATTTATCCGATAAAAAACCACTTACAGGAATAAATAATGCCAATGTTAGCGCATAACATATTACTGCTGATTGCATGTTCAATGGTGATTCATTAAGGTCTTTAGCCATCGTTGGCAGAGCAGTATTTAAAATTGAGGTATCAAGTGATTGCATAAAAAATGCAAATGCGGCAATCCAAGGTAATATTCGATAAACAAAGGGCGGTAACTGTAATTCGCTATTCATTTTTTCAGCCTAAAATTGATTAATATGCTGGGGAGAGAAGGATCATAGTAAATCCTAAGGTCATACTCTCCTACGCATGATTAATGCGTAAGAGAGTGAATGAATTCTATTTTACAATATTCACGATTAATTGTTAGATTTTTTCTTATTTTTAACGGGTTTCCCTTGCCAATAACCAGCCAAAATCGAACCTGAAATATTGTGCCAAACAGAAAATACGGCAGCAGGTAGTGCTGATAGGGCTGAAAAATAAGTAGTGCCTAGAGTAGCGGCTAATGCGGAGTTTTGCATACCTACCTCTAATGACATAGTTCGACAAGTTGATTCATCAAAGCCAAATAATTTTCCTCCCCAATAACCACCTAGTAAACCAATGCCATTATGAATAATCACAGCAAAAATAACTGTTATACCAACTTGGCCAATTAGATCATGACTACCAGCGACAACAATACAGATAATTAATAAAATACAGATCATTGACATCAATGGTAAAAATCGTTCGCATTTTTTTACAATTGAATGTAAGAAGTGGTGGACAATCAAGCCTAGAATAATAGGAATTAGAACAATTTGGATAATATGCACTAACATATTCCAAACAGGAACTTCAACAGTTGTACCAACGAGTAAAAGCGTAAGAATCGGGGTAACCACTACACCAACAAGGGTTGAAACCGACGAAATGGTCACTGACAATGCCACATCACCTTTAGCTAGATAAATCATCACGTTGGAGGCAGTTCCACTCGCTACGCTACCAACTAGAACCATCCCTACTAATAGCTCTGGTCGCATAGTAAATAACTTAGATAAGATTAAAGCGGTGAGTGGCATAACAATGTAATGCAGTAGGGTACAAATTATAACTGCTTTAGGCTTAGTCACAACTCTTTTAAAGTCATTAATACTTAACGTTACCCCCATAGTAAACATTACAAACATCAATAAGTGTGATGTATGTGGTTGTACTGGAACGAATGTATTTGGTGAAAAATAGGCGATTATTGCACAAAGAATTGCCCATAACGGAAATAATCGAGTAAGTGAAATGATGGATTGCACAAAAAGCTGACTATGACGTTGAGACATAAAGCACCACCTTGTGGCTTATTAAACTATTAATAATTAAATGGTTAATAGTGTATTTGGTTTTGGATTTTCATTTTATTAATTCTATTAAATAGCGTCAAGGTATTTGTTAGGATCGTTCTAGAGATTTGTTTAGAATTTTCAGGACGTAATTGACAAAGAATATTAAAAATATCAACAATGTTTTCTGGTCGATTTATTTGCCCTTGTCGACCACTTAAAGGCATATCGGGGGCATCGGTTTCTAATACTAGGCTTTCGAGAGGTAACTTTGCAATGGTATGGCGAGTTTTATTTGCTCTAGCGTAACTTATTACGCCACCTACACCAATATAATAGCCTAATTTAATAAATTGCATTGCTTGTTGATAGCTACCAGAAAAACCATGGATCACCCCACGACAAGGTAAATTAGCTTGATGTAATTCATGATAGATAACATCATGAGTTTTGCGAGAATGAATTAAAACAGGTAATTCATAACGTTTAGCTAAAGCCAGTTGACCTCGAAAAAAAATAAGTTGCTGTTGCCAATCAACAGAAATGTCATATCGGTCTAAGCCGATTTCGCCAATGGCAACTAATTTGTTAGGAGAAGTACTAACGATATCCGATAATTTTTCAAGATCAGCATGGGAATGTTGATAGATAGGGTGTAAGCCCAGCGCAGCATAAAGTTCATCATACTGTTCAGTTAGTTTCAGAATTTGGCTGAAATGATCTACTGATACAGCAGGTATAATTAAACTGGCAATGTTAGCTTGTTGAATACGACTTATTGAGTTGTCTAAATCTGTAACAAAAGCAGGGAAATTGAAATGGCAATGCGTATCTATAAACATAATGCCTCCTATTCTACTGTTACTTGATGTAATAAAATTGGTAGTAAAAATTGTTTAGCAAAATCGATGATCTGTTCTATCAGTTCATCGGTTAATTCAGGATACAAACGTTCATAGTAACTGTCGCACTCGGGTGATTGAAATGCGCCACCTTGCCAAGTATTTATAAGCTGACTTTTAGCTCTATCATTAGCAACAATTTCACCAGTTTTTTTATTATAAGCCGAAGTTAACCAACTCCATGCACTTTGGATTGGCATTAATAAAGGTTGATTGATACCTTGCAAAAATCCTTCAACTAATGAGGTTAAGTAAGTTAATGCCTCGTTGGCTTCTAAATGCGAAAATCGCCATTCTTGCTCATCACGACCGTAAATGCGGCTTTGGTTATCAACATTCTCAGGGTATAAAATACAATAAACCAAATGATCTATCCATAATGAGATACCATCACGAATTGAGAGCTTTGAGGGTCGCCAAGTTAAAATACCATCGGCCTGTACATGTGTTAACCACCCCTGAAGTGGGTAATATTGCTTATCTGTGTTAATTGTTAAATTAACTTCCTCGCTGGTCATCTCTAACCGTTCTTGACGGATTTTATCTGCTAAAGATTGCATTGCTTCAGTTTGTTCATCATAAATGATTTCACCAAAAGCGCCATCAGGTAATTCACCCGTTAACCTTAATTGTTGATACAGAGTCTCTGAATCTTGGGCGGCTTGAGTAATTAAATGATTTAAAATTTGCACATTAAGTTGATAACGTTTTAAGCTATCAAGATTAAAGTTTTCGGCATCAGGTAAAGTATCATCAAGGTAACTGACATAAAAATTAAATCGTTTTTGTAAAAATAACCGGATAGAGTGCTGAAAGAATCGTTTTAATTCATCAAGATTAATATAATCAACACTTATAGCGGGTATTTGACTAATAAATGTTTGGCTTTCCCCTTTTTTCAATGCAGCCGGTAACCACTCATCAGCATAACTTTTCGGCTCTTGTAAAAAATTTAGAGGATTAAATGGCGTTCTGGTATGCAACACTCTTAAAAAATTGAGATTTTTTTCTAAACTTTTAGTTGATTTACCATAATATTGAACAATATATTCCCAAAGTTCATCAACCAGTACTGATGGGTAACGTTCGCTATTATCTTTTATATCCCGCCCGACATAACTGATGTATAGCTGATATTGTGTGGATAAAATAGCTTCTAAAAATAGATAGCGATCATCGGTTCGACGGCTACGATCGCCTCGTCTTGGGTATTTGGCGATTAAATCAAAATCCAGCGGTAGTGACGTTCTTGGGTAGTCACCATCATTCATACCTAGCAAACAAACTACTTTAAATGGAATGGATCGCATAGGCATCATAGTACAAAAATTGATTTTACCCACTAAAAAACGGTGTGCTAAGTGATTTTGTTCTAAACGTGCCTGCATTGCATCATGTAAAACAGTGATTGAAATAAGGTCGGTAAACTGAGCTGTTAAACCACTATTAATTAATTGTTGCCATTCATCTTCTATCATTAATAAAATAGCATCGCGTTGCTGATTGTGCATAAAAAAATCATTAATTAATTCAAGGCAACAACCTTGCCAATCAGATAATGATTTTTCTACATTTAAAATCGTAAACCATTTACGGACAACTTTAATAAACTCAGCTAATTGACCAATAAGTTCCGCATCTAATCCTGTTGCACCATCATAAGGTAAAATTTGTAACCATCCACCTTGTTCACTATTCATGGTATAACCCAGCAATAACCGTTCAAGACCAAATAACCAGCTGTGTGCACTTTCAAGACCAAAGCGGATACCAGACTCAATAATCCAAGTTCGCAGTAATATTAATTGTGATTCATTTATGGAAAATTTTTCAGCTACGGCTGGAATTTCCAGTAAATTAAATAACTCTTCTGCGGTGAATCGACTATTTGGGAAGTTTAAAATAGCAAAAAAACCTTGTACGATGGGATCAATATTGCGAGCTTTTTGATCAGAAATGGTAAAAGGTAAATAGCGCTCATTACTAGCATTACCAAAAACAGCACGAATATAAGGTACATAGCGATCAATATCTGAAACCATAACAATACAATCGCGTAGTTCAAGATCAGGGTTTTCATCAAAAACAGATAATAGATAATCGTATAATACTTCGACTTCCCGTTGTTCACTATGGCAAGCATGGAATGAGATAGATTTATCAGAATCATCAATTTGTTTATCACTCAAATCATTTTGATAAAGCTCTAAAATATCTTGCTGAATTGCGTGCAATAGACATGTCCGTTCTTGATCAACAAATGCCTCAATATCCTGTTTGCTATTAAATTCTTGCAATAAAAATAAATTGTCGCGGCCTAGTTTTCCCCATGAAGTTAATAGTGGATTAGGAATTTTATCGGGAGTATTTAAAATATCGGATAGTTGTTTTTCAACAATATCGCCCCAGTACCATTTACAAGGATTGTTAAACATCAAATGCACATCGATGTGTTGACCAAGTGCTGAGAGTAATGACAGATAAATAGGTGGAAGAGAAGTGATCCCAAAAATATAAACTCGTTTAGGTAAAGAATTTAACCGTAAACGATCAAAGTCTTTATCTAACAAAATATCTAATATTTGCTGATAAATATTGGCTCGGTGATAGGGTAGGCTGATTGAAATCAGTTGCCGCCATAATTCTGCTTGCCAAATTTCATCAGGATGATGATTTAATTCACTTACGGTTTGATTGGCTTCCCATTTTGCTAACCAATCAGGACGGTATACCAAATATTGGTCAAATAATCGTGCTATCCGCGTTGCTAATTGATAGTTTTTGCGTTCTTCTTTATCAATATTTAGATAATGTTTGATTGTCTCAAATTCAGGTCGTTCAATGATCTTAGGCAATAAATAGTATAAACGCCAACTCATTGATTCAACGTCATAGTTATTTTCAGTTGGTGAATCCGGTAAAAGGGTTTGATATATTTGCCAAATAAATTGACTGGGAAAAGGAAAATCGACATTGGCAAGAATACCAAGATCGTTGGCCAATTCAATTTGTAACCACTGTGCCATACCTTGGCTTTGTACAATTATCATATCGGGCGTAAAAACCTGTTCTATGGGGTCTCTGCGCATTAATTCACTGACTAGGGACTTGAGTAAATCGACTTGATTTGAATGATAAATAGTAAACATAGTTACATTAATATTAATATAATTAGTCAGATTATCGCTGATTGTTATAAATAAATCTAGCTACGATTAGGTTGTGCATTTTTACAGCTAAATAATTTTATAAAATCCAAATAGATTTTAAAAAAATGTTAAAGAATATTTTTGAGATAAAAAATCGTGATTTTTAGATAGAATTATTTTTCAAATAAGTAGTTAAAAAAACAGTTAAGTAAAAATTAAAAAGGTTACAATTTATTAAGTTGTAACCTTTTATGGGTTTATCTAGTGATTAACGTATTTTTTATTGACCCATGCGACGAGTTAATTCAATAACACGAATTTTTGCCAAAGCTTTTGATAGTTCAGCCGATGCTTGAGCAAATGTCATATCATCACTTGGGTGATTAATATGTTCTTTTGCTTGTCTGACTGCTTCTTGTGCCCTGGCTTCGTCTAAGTCTTCACCACGAATTGCCGTATCGGCTAAGATTGTGACGATGTTGGGTTGAACTTCTAAGACGCCACCAGAAAGGTAGATAAACTCTTCTTCACCATCCGCTTTTACAATACCTACCATACCCGGTTTAATCATTGTAAGTAGAGGAGTGTGACCTGGATAGATCCCAAGTTCACCTTCTTGACCTGTGACTCTGATTCGCTGAACATCACCCGAAAACAGGTGAGATTCAGCACTAACAACTTCTAATTGATAGGAAGTTAGTGCCATAATACTATCTCCGTTCAATGAATCTCTTAGAGAGATTTAGCTTTCTCAATTGCTTCGTCGATTGAACCAACCATATAGAATGCTTGTTCAGGAATGTGGTCGTAGTCACCGTTCATAATTCCTTTAAAAGCACTGATGGTATCTTTCAATGGTACATATTTACCAGGAGATCCTGTAAATACTTCTGCAACGAAGAATGGTTGAGATAAGAATCGTTGAATTTTACGTGCACGTGCAACGGTTAATTTATCATCTTCTGATAATTCATCCATACCAAGAATTGCGATAATATCTTTTAATTCTTGATAGCGTTGTAAAATTGACTGAACGCCACGAGCACAATCATAGTGTTCTTGACCAACAACAAGTGGATCTAATTGACGGCTGGTTGAATCTAATGGATCCACCGCAGGATAGATACCTAATGAGGCGATTTGACGACTCAATACGATTGTTGCATCTAAGTGAGCAAAGGTGGTTGCTGGCGACGGGTCAGTCAAGTCATCGGCAGGTACATATACCGCCTGAATTGAGGTGATTGAACCTGTTTTAGTTGAAGTGATACGTTCTTGTAATAAGCCCATCTCTTCTGCTAATGTTGGTTGGTAACCTACCGCAGATGGCATACGACCTAATAATGCAGATACTTCAGTACCTGCTAAGGTATAACGGTAAATATTATCGATGAATAATAATACGTCTTTACCTTCGTCTCGGAATTTTTCAGCCATGGTTAAACCAGTTAACGCTACGCGTAGACGGTTTCCTGGTGGCTCATTCATCTGACCATATACTAACGATACTTTATCAAGTACGTTTGATTCTTTCATCTCATGATAGAAGTCATTACCTTCACGGGTACGTTCACCCACCCCAGTAAACACTGAGTAACCAGAGTGTTCAATAGCGATGTTACGGATTAATTCCATCATATTAACGGTTTTACCCACACCCGCACCGCCGAATAGACCAACTTTACCACCTTTAGCAAATGGACAAATTAAGTCGATAACTTTGATACCTGTTTCAAGTAACTCAGTTGAGTTAGCGAGTTCTTCATAAGTTGGTGCTGCGCGGTGAATTGCCCAACGCTCTTCCTCACCAATTGGACCTGCTTTATCAACAGGATCACCTAGTACGTTCATAATACGACCAAGTGTTTTAGTACCTACGGGTACTTCAATACCGTGACCTGTGTTTACTACTTTAAGTCCACGTCTTAAACCATCAGATGATCCCATTGCGATACAACAGACAACGCCACCACCTAATTGTTGTTGAACTTCCAGAACTAATTTTTCAGTGCCAGTTTCCACTTCTAATGCATCATATACCTTCGGTACTGCATCTTCTGGGAATTCGACATCAACCACCGCACCGATGATCTGGACAATCTTTCCAGTAGCCATTTTTAATCCTCTACGTCTTTTTCTTAACTATAAGCCAATATTTAGCACTAACCTGAAACAGCGGCTGCACCGGATACAATATCAATCAATTCATTTGTGATAGCACCTTGACGTGCTTTGTTATACACAATTTGTAATTCATTAATTAGGTTTGCACCGTTATCTGTTGCTGCTTTCATGGCCACCATTCTTGCCGCTTGTTCACTCGCTAGATTGTCAACCACAGCTTGATAGACTTGTGATTCAATATAACGACGTAAAATCACATCTAATAGTGATTTAGCATCTGGCTCATAAATATAATCCCACGATGAAGCTTTAAGTGCTTTATCTTCTGATGGTGGTAATGGTAATAATTGCTGTATTGTTGGTTTTTGCGACATAGTATTAATAAATTTATTAGTAACAATATATAATTTATCAATATTACCTTTGTCATATGCCTCAAGCATTGTTTTTACCGGTCCAATTAAATCGGATAAAGTTGGTTCATCACCTAAATTCGTGACTTGTGTTAAGATGTTTGTTTTTACTGATGAGAAAAATGAAACACCCCGAGAACCAATTAAAGCAACATCAGCTTCAACATTTTTTTCCTGCCATGCTGACATATCAGCAATGACAGTTTTGAAAAGATTGATATTTAAACCACCGCATAAACCACGATCGGTTGAAATGATAAGATAGCCAACTCGCTTTACATCTCTTTCTTCTAAATAAGGATGCTTGGCGCCTATCTGAGCTAACGCTAAATGTCCAATTACTTCACGAATCATTTCAGCATATGGACGACTTGCTGCCATTCTATCTTGCGTTTTACGCATTTTAGAATTGGCAACCATTTCCATCGCTTTAGTGATCTTTTGCGTACTTTGGATACTGGCAATTTTTGTTCTAATCTCTTTTGCATTAGCCATTTTTTACCTCACCCTTACCAAGTTTGAGTTGATTTAAAGCTTTCAAGTAATTCTTTTAACTTACTTTCAATCTCATCATTGTAATTACCTGTTTCGTCGATTTGTTTGACAAAATCAGCATATTGACTATGGGCATAAGCAAGGAGTGCCGTTTCAAATGGTAATACTTTAGCGAGTTCTACATCTTCAAGATAACCACGTTCAGCAGCGTAAAGTACAATTGATTGCTCAGCAACAGTCATAGGAGAGTATTGCTTTTGTTTCAATAATTCAGTTACTTTTTCACCATGACTTAATTGGTTTCTTGTTGCTTCATCTAAGTCAGAAGCAAATTGTGAGAACGCAGCTAATTCACGGTATTGTGCAAGTGCCGTACGAATACCACCTGATAATTTTTTCATTATTTTGGTTTGCGCAGCACCACCAACACGAGAAACCGAAATACCCGGGTTAACCGCAGGGCGAATACCTGAGTTAAATAGGCTTGTTTCAAGGAAGATCTGACCATCAGTAATTGAAATTACGTTAGTTGGTACGAATGCCGATACGTCACCAGCTTGTGTTTCGATAATTGGTAATGCTGTTAATGAACCTGTTTTACCTTTTACTTCACCTTTAGTAAATTCTTCAACATAAGCTTCGTTAACACGAGCTGCACGTTCAAGTAAGCGAGAATGAAGATAGAATACATCACCAGGATATGCTTCACGTCCAGGTGGGCGACGAAGTAATAACGAAATTTGACGGTAAGCAACCGCTTGTTTAGATAGATCATCATAAACAATTAATGCATCTTGACCACGATCGCGGAAGTATTCACCCATGGCACAACCCGCGTAAGGTGCTAAATATTGTAATGCAGCTGATTCAGATGCTGAAGCTACAACAACGATAGTATTTTTTAATGCACCATGTTCTTCAAGTTTACGTACTACGTTTGCAATAGTTGACTGTTTTTGCCCAATTGCTACATAGATACATTTTACACCCGAATCACGTTGGTTAATGATTGCATCGATTGCTAATGCTGTTTTACCTGTTTGACGGTCACCGATAATAAGTTCACGCTGACCACGACCAATTGGAATCATTGAGTCGACGGCTTTATAACCTGTTTGTAATGCTTGATCGACTGATTGACGCTCGATAACACCTGGTGCGACAACTTCAACCGGCGAAAATCCATCATGTTGAATTGAGCCTTTGCCATCGATAGGTTCACCAAGTGTATTGATAACACGACCTAATAAGCCTTCACCAACGGGTACCTGTAAAATACGGCCAGTACATTGTACTTTCATCCCTTCCGATAAGTCTTCGTATGGTCCCATAACCACCGCACCGACTGAGTCTCGTTCTAGGTTTAATGCCATTGCATATCGATTACCAGGTAATGCAATCATTTCGCCTTGCATTACATCGGTTAATCCGTGAATTCGAAGAATACCATCACTTACTGAGATGATTGTTCCTTCATTGTGAGCATCACTCACAATATTGAACTGAGCTATCCGCTCTTTAATTAGTTCACTTATTTCAGTTGAATTTAGCTGCATTATCAGTCCCCTTAAGACTGTAGAGCGTCATTTAAACGATTTAAACGCCCTCTGATACTACTATCAATAACCATATCGCCCGTACGAATAATAAAACCAGAAATGAGCGATTTATCTATATGACATTTTAGTTTTACTTTTCGTGATAAACGTTTTTCGACAGCGATAGAAATTTTATTAAGTTGTTCGCTAGTTAGCTCATTAGCTGAAATGACATCAACATCTGCTTGAGCATCTTTATCTAAACAATATTGTTCAAACAAAGTTAAAACTTCAGGAAGAAGTGATAATCGTTTGTTTTCAGCCATAACTTTAATAAAATTAGTGCTAAACTCATCTAATACATCTTTACAGATGTTGATGAGTAAATTAGCCACCGAATCAGTTTTCATATCAGATGTTAGGATACTTCTTACTTGTGCATCTTTGCTTACTTGAGAAGTTAATACCAACATTTTATGCCATGATTCGATACTGTTTCTTTCTACCGCAAAATCAAAAGCGGCTTTAGCATAAGGACGAGCAATTGTAATTAAGTCAGCCATTGCTCTATTCTCCTTATAATTCAGCTACGAGTTTATCAATGATGTCGCTATTTGCGGCTTCATTAACAGAACGTTCAATAATTTTTTCTGCACCGGCAATAGCGAGTGTAGCGACTTGTTGTTTAAGCTCTTCTCTAGCGCGTTTGCGTTCAGCTTCTACTTCGGCAAATCCTTGAGCAACAATACGTTCTTTTTCGCGGATCGCTTCTTGTTGTGCTTCTTCAAGAATGATAGCTTTGCGTTTGTTTGCTTGCTCAATAATTGCATTAGCCTCTACCTTAGCCTGTTGCATTATGTCAGATGTATTTGCTTTGGCTAATTCCAAATCTTTTTTTGCTGTTTCTGCTGAAGCAAGACCGTCTGCTATCTCTTTTTGGCGTTTTTCAATCGCATTAATAACAGGTGGCCAAATAAACTTCATGCAGAACCAAACAAACAATACAAATGTAATTGCTTGGCCGAGGAGAGTTGCGTTCATATTCATGAGACGATTCCTCTTAAAAGTTTATTAACCGGCAACAGCAAAAATAACATAAAGTGCAATACCCACACAGATCATTGGAATTGCATCAACTAAGCCCATAACGATAAAGAATTGGGTACGTAACATAGGCATTAATTCAGGTTGACGAGCGGCACCTTCTAGGAATTTACCACCTAGTAATCCAATACCAACTGCACCACCAATTGCAGCTAATCCCATCATTATGCCCGCGGCTACAAATAACATACTATCCATTATATACTCCAGTTTATTATCAAAAAAATATTGAAATTAGTGATCTTCCGTTGCCGATGCCATTGCTAAATAGACGATCGTCAACACCATAAAAATAAAAGCTTGTAACGTAATAATTAAAATATGGAATATGGCCCAAGGTAATGAGAGTATCCATTGTGACCACCAAGGTAATAGTGCAGCAATTAAGATAAAGATAAGTTCACCAGCATACATATTACCGAAAAGTCGAAGTCCTAAAGAAACTGGTTTAGCTAATAAGCTAACAAGCTCAAGGATTAAATTGATTGGCGCAAATGCCCAATGATTAAAAGGATGAAGTGTATATTCTTTAATAAATCCAGAAATACCTTTGTATTTAATTGAATAGATTATGATAAGAATAAATACGCCTAATGACATTGACATTGTGATACTGACATCTGCAGAAGGGACGACTCTTAAATGCGAAAGACCTAAATATTGTGCAGCGTAAGGTAAAAAGTCTACTGGAATGAGATCCATTAAGTTCATCAAAAATACCCAAGTAAACACAGTTAAGGCTAACGGCGCAATGAGTTTATTTTGACCAGTGAACATGTCTTTAACGGTGTTATTAACAAATTCAAAGAGCATTTCTACTGCACATTGCAATTTACTTGGTACACCACTGGTAGCTTTTTTAGCTACGCGATGAAATATCCATAAAAAGATAACACCAAGTACAATTGAAAAGAACAACGAGTCCAGATTAAAGGTCCAAAAACCAGAACCTACTTGCAAGTTCTCAAGATGATGCTTGATATAAGCTTGTGGTGAAGCTGGAGAGGAAACTGACATAAAACCCTCTTACCTTATTCCTAAAATTTAAAAATACTGCTTACATTCCTTTCAATAAAGATATAAGCAATCGCTGTAATAATTCGAAGCTACTATTTTAAACCTAATTGCCTATAATAAGTCAACCTTTGATTAACTAAATTAAGAATTTAGACACTTTTTACTAAATTTGTGTAAAGAATAGCAACTTTATAATGTCACTTTAGTAGAAATAATCCCCTATTAATCGCCAAATTAATAGGGATAAAATAAGCTAATTTGATGCTTTAACTGCTTCAGCGATTTGTTCTGCCAGTTTTTGTACTTCAGCAGCATCAATACCTTCAACCATGACGCGAATAAGTGGTTCTGTTCCTGATTTACGAATCAAAACACGTCCATGAATACCAAGTTGTTTTTCGGCTTGTTCAATGGCTAATTTGACATCGGGGTTTGTTAATGGATCGTGTTTTTCAGCAAATCGAACATTGATTAATACTTGTGGCATCATGGTCATACCACTACATAAATCAGCTAATGACATGTTATTGCGTACCATTGCGGCTAATACTTGTAAACCCGCAATAATACCATCGCCAGTGGTGGTTTTATCTAATAATAAAACGTGACCAGAGTTTTCAGCGCCTAAGCGCCAATTTTTTTCAAGCATTTTTTCAAGTACATAACGATCACCAACTTTAGCGCGTACAAATTGAATACCCAAATTTTTAAGTGCGATTTCAAGTCCCATATTACTCATTAATGTGCCAACAACGCCACCTTTTAATTGACCTTGTCTTAATGCTTCACGAGCAATAATATAAATAATTAAATCACCATCAATTTTACGCCCTTTATGATCAACCATGATAATGCGATCACCATCGCCATCTAAGGCAAATCCTAAATCGGCTTTTTCATCAATAACGCATTTGGCCAATGCTCTAATATCTGTTGCACCACAATTATCATTGATGTTAACGCCATCGGGGTCACAGCCTATCTTTATCACATCTGCACCAAGTTCACGTAAAACTTTAGGAGCGATGTGATAAGTGGCGCCGTTAGCACAATCGACGACTATTTTTAAACTGGCTAAACTCAAATCATGATCAAAGGTGCTTTTACAGAATTCAATGTAACGACCTGCCGCATCGGTAATTCGGCTTGCACGTCCGAGTTGTATGGATTCAACGCAGTCGATCTCTTTTTCAAGCTGAGCTTCAATTTCTAATTCGATTGCATCATCGAGTTTCTTGCCTTCGGTCGAAAAAAATTTAATACCATTATCATAAAATGGATTATGTGATGCTGAAATAACAACGCCGGCATCAGCTCTAAATGTTCGTGTTAAATACGCAATAGCTGGCGTTGGCATGGGACCTGTAAATGCAGTAGCAACACCCGCCGAAGCAAATCCGGCTTCAAGTGCTGATTCAAGCATATAACCAGAAATACGGGTATCTTTACCAATTAATACTTTTTTTACCCCATCTTTAGCAAGTATACGACCTGCTGCCCACCCTAGCTTAAGCGCAAAATCTGGTGTGATAGGGTACTCTCCAACTTTGCCTCGAATCCCATCAGTGCCAAAATATTTCCGATTAGACATTTTATTCCCTCACACTAAATTTTATTGTGGTCTACTTCTTAAGTATAAAATTGTAATTTAAAAATTATTTTAACTAGACGTATTGTTTATAAGCTTTTTTGTAAAAAAGTTTGAGGTTAACTATACGTTTGAGTATAAAATCATTCCCGATTATCATTAGCAAATTTTAGTAAAACCTGACTTTCTTTAATAAAGCGCTGAGCATAATTACCAAACCACTCGGTGACATTATTAAAATTCTCAATAAATTTTACTTTGTCGCGTTGCTCAATTAATTTCACCATTTCTCCGAAGCATTGATAATAACGTTTGATTAGTTCAATGTTATCATCAGATGCCATAATAATATCGGCATAAAGCACCGGATCTTGTGCAAACAATCGACCTACCATCATTAATTCTAATCGATAAATAGGGGAGGATAACGCAATCAGTTGTTCTAAATCGGCTTGTTCTCGCTGTAAATTTACGCCATATGAAAAAGAGGTAAAATGGCGTAAAGCTTGAATAAATGACATGCATTTATCATGCTCTTTGGCATCAATTGCACATAAATTGGCTCCCCAAATGCGCATTTGTTCAATTAACCATTGATATTTATCTGGCTCACGCCCTTCACAATAGACAATAATCTGTTTTGCTAAATTTGGTACATCAGGACCAAACATTGGGTGGAGTCCAACGACAGGGCCAGGATGCTTTTTGAGCATAGCTTCAAGAGGTTTGACTTTTATTGAGGTAAAATCGGTTAAGATACAATCCTTAGGCAATGGCGGTAATTGATCGATGATTTCGCAAGTTTTGTTAATTGGTACTGTCACAATCACGGCCGCTGCATCAGCAACTATTTCGGCTGCTTGATGCATAGTTTTAGAACCTAAAGTTTTAACATGGTAACCAGATAGGGTGAACAGACGAGCAAACAATTTACCCATTTGTCCATTACCTCCAACGATAACGATAGAACCTGAACCGGTATAGACCTTTTTAAAACCTTTGTCATTTTCACTTATGTATGATTCACGCATTAAACGGCGTAATATATCTTCAATTAAAGCAGATGATACACCAATATTTTCAGCCTCTTTTCGTCTTTGGGCTAACATTTCTGCTTCACGCTTAGGATCGTAAATAGGAATACCGTGTTTGCTTTTTACATCGCCAACTTCGGCGACTAAAGCTAATCGTTTATTAATTAAAGATAAAATTGATTTATCGACTTCATCAATTTTATCGCGCAAGGCAAGTAATTCCGTAGACATATTCGGTTATTCCTTTTCTCACAAATGATAACTGTTTCTGTAATAGCTTAACAGTATAACGTATTTTTGGTAGGATGGGACTATTGCAACCTTAATTCCAATACAATAAATTCATCATGAAAGTTATTTCTTTTAATATTAATAGTCTTCGGGCTCGAATCCATCAATTAGCCGCCATTATTGATAAGCACCAACCAGATGTGATAGGTCTGCAAGAAACCAAAGTTCATAATGATCAGTTTCCAGTCGAGGAGCTTGAGCAGTTTGGTTATTACTTAAATTATCATGGGCAAAAAGGGCATTATGGTGTGGCTCTGTTAACTAAGCAAAAGCCACTTTCAGTACAATGTGGTTTTCCAACTGATAGCGATGATGCCCAATGCCGATTAATTATCGCTCAGTTGCCAACCAACCAAGGTGAGTTAACCATAATTAATGGTTATTTTCCGCAGGGTGAAAGTTTGCATCATGAAATCAAATACCCTGCAAAACGTAAATTTTATCAAGATTTGATTGATTATTTAAAGCAACATCAATTAAGTGATCAGCTTTGCTTGATTATGGGGGATATGAATATTAGTCCAACCGATTTGGATATCGGCATTTCGGACGACAGCCGTAAACGTTGGTTGCGTACTGGTAAATGTTCATTTTTACCTGAAGAGCGAGAGTGGATGAACAATTTAATGTCACTTGGGTTTGTTGATACTTATCGTAATGAGCATCCAACAAAACAGGAATATTCCTGGTTTGATTATCGTTCTAAAGGCTTTGATACCCATACTGGATTAAGAATTGATTTGATTTTAGCTAGTGAAAAGTTGATGGCGCATTGCCAACAAACTGGCATTGATTATGATATCCGCGCTATGGAAAAACCGTCTGATCATGCGCCAATTTGGGCTCAATTTGATTTAGCTTAAATAGGTAACAGTATAATTAATAGAGGAATAGTATGCAGCACAATAGTTCGATTCTATCGGTTAAAGATCTTAACCAAATGGTAAAAGATATTCTTGCTGATGCTATTGGTCAAATTTGGCTGATGGGCGAAATTTCTAATTTTTCTCGCCCCGCTTCTGGGCATTGGTATTTCACCTTAAAAGATGATGCCGCTCAAGTTCGTTGTGCCATGTTTCGCAATAGTAATTTTCGCGCTGGTTTTACACCACAAAATGGTCAGCAGGTATTGGTTAGAGCAACAGTTACGCTTTATGAAGCACGGGGTGAATATCAACTTGTTATTGATAAAATCCAACCTGCTGGTGCAGGGTTGTTGCAACAAAAGTTTGAACAATTAAAGCAAAAATTATTTGAAGAGGGGTTATTTGAATCTACTTATAAACAATCATTGCCTGAAAATATTCGTACTGTTGGCATTATTACTTCTTCAACTGGGGCGGCATTACATGATATTTGTCAGATCTTAAAACGTCGTGATCCAAGTTTGCGTTTAATTATCTATCCAACGCAAGTACAGGGCACAGAAGCTGCTGCGCAGATCGCTAAAATGATTCAAATTGCTAATACTCGTCAAGAATGTGATGTGTTAATTGTTGGTCGAGGAGGTGGTTCACTCGAAGATTTATGGTCATTTAATGAAGAAGTAGTCGCAAGAGCGATTTTTGCTAGCCAATTGCCAATTGTCAGTGCAGTGGGGCATGAAATTGATTTTACCATAGCCGATTTTGTCGCTGATGTCAGAGCAGCTACTCCATCCGCGGCAGCGGAATTAGTTAGTCGCGATTGCTTAGATCAGATTAGACGGATTGAAGTTCAAGAACAGCATTTATCTATGGCAATGGATTATTATTTGACTCGACGTCGTGAAATGCTCAATAAGTGGCGTCACCAATTGCAAACCCAACATCCACAAGCCAAACTAGCAAAAAAATTAAATGGATTACTATCTTACCAGCATGCTTTATATGAAAATATGCAGCAATATTTACTCAAACAGTCAAATCGCCATAACTTTTTAGATAAACAACTGTTACGGCTATCTCCACAAAATAATATTACCTACTTAAGTCAGATGATTCGCCAGAAACGTCAGCAACTTATTAATTTAATTCAGCAAAAAATAACTCAGTCACGACATCAATTTGTTTTACAAACCTCGCAACTTAATAGTGTTAGTCCACTTGCGACATTAGAAAGAGGATATTCTGTAACGACCAATCAACAAAATACGGTAGTGCGTCGTGTTGAACAAGTAAACGTAGGTGAGTTTATCACAACCAGATTAGCTAACGGTCAGTTAACTAGTCAAATTATTGATATGCAAAATAAAGATAATTATTAGTGTCAATTTTTAAATGACGATTGATTTAATGGTTATTTATTGAGAATAATCGATACAGATAGTAATTATAATTTTTGGTGGTCTAATTTTTAGACATATATAAAATAATGAGTTAAGGTAAATTGAATATTTTAGTGTTTGATAAAATTGTACCTTGAGCAGTATTAACTATATAATATTGTTGATATTAACTTTAATAATAAGAAGAGAACAAACCAATTATGCATCACCCCATAGGAATTGATTTAGGTACTACTAATAGTTTAATTTGTGTTTGGCAAGATGGTAAGCCAATACTTATCCCCAACTCAATCGGCGAAGTTGTCACTCCATCAGTAGTAAGTGTTGATGATGATGATTCTATTTTAGTTGGGCGTGCTGCATTGTCTCGCTTAACAACGCATCCAAGTCGAAGTGCAGCTGCATTCAAACGCTTTCTTGGCTCTAATAAAGTATTTGAATTAGGTGACAAGAAATTTACGCCAACCGAACTTTCTGCCATGGTGTTAAAATCTCTTAAGGCCGATGCCGAAGCGTTTTTAAAACAAGAAATACACGATGTAGTGATTTCTGTTCCTGCTTATTTTAATGATGAACAACGCAAACAAACACGTTTTGCTGCGGAATTAGCTGGTTTAAATGCTGTACGTTTAATTAATGAACCAACCTCAGCCGCTATGGCATATGGATTACATGAAGAGCAATCAGGTAATACTTTAGTTTTTGACTTAGGTGGCGGTACCTTTGATGTGACTGTACTGGAATATGCTTTGCCAATTATTGAAGTACATGCATCTGCCGGAGATAACTATTTAGGTGGCGAAGATTTTACCGATGAACTGGTTAAAGCCTGCTTAAGTGATTGGAATCTTAAACAACAGGATATACCCGTTGACGACTATGCACGTTTATTAGATTTAGCGGAGCAATTAAAGTGTAAGTTAAGCGGTGATGAATTACACAAATTAACTTGGTTTTGGCAAGATAAGCAGTGGGAGTTTTCCTTAAATGAAAATCGAGCCAAAACGCTATGGTTACCACTTCTTAATCGTTTACGTTCGCCTATTGAACAAGCCTTAAATGATGCGCGCTTAAAGCCTAACCAGCTTGAACATATTGTGTTAGTCGGTGGCTCATCACAACTCGGTGTGGTGCGTGAGCTGGTAACGAAATTATTTGGCAAATTGCCTTATCGTCATATTAATCCTACCACGATTGTGGCACAAGGCGCTGCTGTTCAAGCTGCTTGTCGGTTACGTAATGCTGATATAGAAGAGGTTATTTTAACTGATGTATGTCCTTATACGTTAGGTATTGAAAGTAGTTCAGGTAATGTTGGTGGATTATTTGCACCGATTATTGAGCGAAATACCATTGTCCCGACCTCGAAAGTAAAAACTTTTTATACGGTGCATCCGCAACAGAAGATTATTGGCATTGCGGTTTATCAAGGCGAAAGTCCACGCGTAGAAAATAATGTGCTGATAGATCAGTTTGAAGTGCCTGTAACTCCGATGGAGAAAACACAAGGTATTGATGTTCGTTTTAGTTATGATTTGAATGGTTTGTTAGAAGTTGATGTAGTTGTTCTTGAAACCGGTATTAAACATGGAAAAGTCATTGATCATAGTCCAATAGGTTTAACTGATAAACAAAAACAAGAGAGCCATGAACGATTAAAATCACTCAAAGTTCATCCTCGTGATGAGATGCCAAATCGGACTTTATTAGCGAGATTAGAGCGAGCATGGGCACAATCATTAGGTGATGAAAGAGCATTAATTGGGTCGTACATTGAAGCTTTTATTGAGGTATTAGATCAGCAAAATTCAGAAGAAATTGATGAAATGCGCTGTGAAATTGAAGCAAATCTACAAGAACTCAATCGTTAACCATTATAGATTTTTATTCGATCACATTTCCCCCTTTTTATACGAATCAAAAGGGGGATTTTTGTGTAGTTTACTTTTCCTTAGTCTTTTTTTCTATTGGTGGTCCATAGCGATTGATTTTTTTTAATTCTGGAAGCCAACATGGTGATAACAATAGTGGTAGCAAAAATATTGTTGCAATAAAATATAAAGGTTGTCCTTTATCTGTGTCGTTGATACGTCGTTTGATAGCAAAAAGAGTATTAATTGCTACTAATGTCAAAATGACATAATTTGTTATATTATCAAAATTATTTTTATCTAAAAACATAAGCATCGTAATTGATAAAATTAACTGTACTATAAAGCCCTGTATATTAGTACGTCCATTCCAACGCCAAAATTGCCACCATTTATTTTGAGGTAGAGATTGTGACTCAAGCCATTTTTGATTTTCAGTATTTTTTGCCAAAAGTAATGCTGCACAGAGTCGTAATACTAAATCGTTATCGCTATCATTTTTAAATTTATCTAACATTTTTAGTTCATCATCATCGCATACGCTGTATTGATTAGATAAGCGTTCAGCAAGTGAGGTGATTTCGTCTACTTGTTTGGTATAGTGGTATCTATTTTTGTTAACCGATAAAGGAAAACTCCAATTATCTTTTAAACTATTTGCTATTTTTTTCAGATCTTTATTATCACCAACCAGTTTTTGTAACGTTTGATCTAATTTGGCTTTTTGTTCGGGTTTGTTTAATACAATCAGGTATAGCAATATCACATAAACTGGATTTTTTTTAGCTAATTTTGGTGCCCATAATTGTTCTATTTTTTGTTCGAAATTATTAAAATCGATGTAGTCAGGATCATCAATAAACCATTCCATGGAATCTGGATAATTGTTTAAAATACAATTAATGAGCTTGCTGTCATTATCAATTAGGTTGTAAAGTTCAGTTTCATTTTGCCAATTGCCATGTTTAAATATTTCTATTAATGGTTTAAGTTTGTCATCATCCTTAATAGTAAAATTATTATTTTCTTGCTGTAGATATATAGCGACATTAATCGGTTGGTTAACGGTAGCTAAAACTAATAAACAATGATGAAACCATTGCCAATACGCATTTTTATTATTCATTTTTGTTGATGCATTTGGTGGTTCGGGTAACAAGTAATATTTCATGAATTGTAAATACATAGCCCAATCAAACATTTCCATATTTGAATAATGAAAACTATGATATAAATGTAATTTAGCAACCTCAGGGAGCTCTTGAAATCTATCTAACCATAAACGACCATATAAAACCAGCTCACCCTCTTCATCTGGATCGAATTTTTTTGGTAACAGGGCATTTTTATCATCATCAAATAGCCAGGCTTTAAACTCTTGTATTGGTGAGAGTTGTTTAAGCCATGTAAGATGTTGTCGTGCTTGGCGTTTTAAATGATGCAAAATAAATTGTTCAAATGGATCATTACTTTGCTCATCTAAAATTTCTTGTAACAGAATTTCGTTACCATGGCGCAACATCACTGCATGCCGATATAATCGATATAATCGATGTGAACCGTCATCGCGTAATAATATCGATAGAACTTGTCGGTAACTCCAATTTACGCTTAGAGCCCAATTGACAAAATCAACAATTTCTTTTGGATAGCTTTCGATATCATCTATTCCTGCTAATCGTGCTGTTGTGGTTGTGGTTAATTGCGGAATAGTGTGCAGATAAATTTCTGTTTTATCGGTGTCAATACAGTGGCTGTTATTTAACGCCATAATTAATAAAGGGAAGTAATCTTTTTCAAAATAGACGCACCAACCTGCTATCCAACTTTCTGCTTTTTCTTGATAATGCCCAGAATAATATAGATCTAACCAAAATTGTAATGCATTATGTTTGTCTTCAAGCAAGGTATATTGAATGGCGGCAATATATTTCCAATCGATAATAGTTTGTTCATCTTGATCATTTTCAGCAATGCATTTTAAAGCATAATCCAAGATAAATTGATTTTTCATATTTGCTTCACTATGCCAAAAAGCAAATTCAAGCATAAGTTTTTTATCATCAGGAAGATAAAAGACAGTATCTTGTGATAGGAATATATAAACATCGTCAGGTCTACGTTCCCAATATACCCATTTAATAGAATAAATATAATCAATGGTAGCATTTTGTAATGCTTTGTTGGTTGTAGGCAAACACGTGTAATCAAATAAATCACCATGATCGATGTGATTTAAATAACTATCATATATTTGAAAGTCATCGGTGAACTGTGTCATTAATTGCTGACGCCAACGTAAATTATCAGCTAGAATTTTGACACATGATTCTGAGATATTTGTTGTTTCATAGCTTAAAGTTAGTAATCGCCACTTGACTGAATCAATAACCGACATTGGGTAATCATAAAATGAACCAATAAATTTCTGCCATTCATCTACTTTATAACAGCGTTGGGGATCTTCTAATAGAGCTTGGTAAGCGTTGTAAATTTCATTTGCTTGAATTTGTTCTTCTGTTAGTTGTGATACTGATTCTTTTTCCGATTGTTGAGTTGTTGTATCAACAGCTGTTTCAGGCGACTTTGCATAACTTATTGCTGATTCGTAAGCTTCGCGCAATGCTTTAAACCCATCAGGATCCGTTTCTGGATGATATGAGGGTAGTTTTTCACGATATGCTTGGCGAATAAGCGCGGTATCTGTAGTTTGTTCAATGCCTAATAATTCCCAAAAATTTGTACTCATGACCAATCATACTCCCTTAATGATTCAGGTTTTTCGAGTTCTTCAATATCAATGTACCAAGGTAGGCGATTGCAAGGTGAATCTTCGTCATTAATTAATATTTTCATGGTGCGCGTTTGCGATGCCCTAGTTAATTCACAACGTAAAGCTTCAAGATCTTCCTTATTGTTAATTGATTCCCAAAATTGAAATCCAACTGACCAAGCAGTAAAGTAGTTATGCCAAGATTTATAAAAATATTGAGAACGTGAAGCAATTCTTGTAAAAATCCATAGTGCTTCCTCTTCGGTAATAAATTTGTTGGTTGTGCCATTTCGTAGTATATATCCCATCCGTGCATAATCCCAACTACGAATGCCACCAATACCGCATACACAAAAAGTTTGTTCAACAAATTTCATTAGGACTTTTTGATAATCGTTTTGATCTTGGCAGTAATTACGCCAATCAGCTTCGGAAGATCGACAGTATCTTGAATAATAGCGAGATAATAATGTTGCATGTCCATCATCAACCATATCAAAGACACAATTAAGTAGAGTTTCGCGAGAATTAATCCCCCAACTTTCGTTCAAATCGACAAAATCCCGTTCGGGAATAAAGTATGCTGAAGTATAACTTGCACCATTATCTTTGTTTAAAGCAACCATTGGCGCGGATAATCCATATAGCCAATCAATACTATCTTGATTCATATTTTAATTCCGATAATTCCATATATTCCACTATATTGATGACATTAGATTGTATCAAAAAAAGTAACCGTTATTAGTGATAAAATAACACAATTTTTAAATAATTTATGTTCGATTATTGTTATTGGTTTTTATCATAGTGTAAAACACAAAATTGTTTTGCAAATCATTATCAAAAAGGCATAATAACAGCGATTTTTAGTATTTGATTACAATGTTATAAATTGTAAGGAGTAATAATGAAGAGAGCTGCCTTAATAGCTATGTTAATAACAGGCGCATTAATGTTACAAGGCTGTATTACCGCCGCAGTAATTGGCGCAGGTGCTACAGCTACTGCAAAAGTTGCTACCGACCCTCGTACTGCGGGCACACAAGTTGACGATACTACCTTAAATTCACGTATGGGGATGAAAATTAAAAATAATGGTCCTCAATTTATTGGAGCACGTATCGTTTCCAGTACGTATAGCGGTGATATTATCTTAACGGGGCAAGCCAGTCGTGAGCAAATTGAAAAGGCCGAAAGCCTAGCTTATGAAGTTGAAGGTGTAAAAAAAGTCTACAATCAAATTCGAGTTGGTCAACCCGTTAGTGCAGGCACAATCACCAATGATACATGGATCACAACGAAAGTTAAATCTCAGCTAATATTGAATGCGAAAACCAAAGCACGCAACATTAAAGTCGTAACTGAAAATAGGGAAGTATTTTTGATTGGTATTGTGACACCAGAAGATGGTAAAGCTGCTGCACAGCTTGCTAGTAAAGTCGATGGCGTTAAAAAAGTGATCACACTTTTTACCTATATTGAAAATTAATCAACAACGTTATCAGTTAGCAACAATCTTAGTAAAATAGGGGGAAGATAACCCCCCTCTTTTTTTATACAACGGATTGAATACGCTCAATTAGTTTAGTCAAGCCTTGTAAACGCGATTGACTTAGCTCATCCGTAATTTTTAACTGGTTTAATAAAGATTGAAAATCGATAGCGGCAATTTCTTTTGCTGTTTTGTGGTTAGCAATAATAATTAAAATTGCCAGTAAGCCTTTAACGATGCGTCCTTCACTGTCACCTTGAAATATAAAGGTATTATCATTTTGCTTTTGATAAGTTAGCCAAACGCGATTTTCACAACCATTGACTTGGTTTTCATCCGTTTTTAAATCTTCAGGCATTGGTGGCAATTGTTTTGCTAATACAATTAACTGTCGATAGCGATCTTGCCAATTATGTTGCTGTAAAAATAATTTGGTTAAGTCTTGCTGTGATAGCATAATATTGACCTATAAATAATTAACTATTTGTAAAAAAGTTTCAGGTTAACTATACGTTTCAGTATAAAATTAGGCTAAAATTTCAATTGCATTTTGTAATGCCAAAATAAAAGCATTTACATCTTGCTCATTATTATATGGCATTAATGATAGACGAATAACCCCATGACAACCCAATTTATTCATTAAAGGTTGAGCACACAGCTCGCCAGTACGAATCGCAATATTTTGCTCGCTAAGTAAAATCGCTACATCATTATGATGAATATCATTAATATTAAATGTGATGATTGGGCTGTTTTCAACACTGTAGAATTGTAGATTAGCCAGTTTGCTTAGCTGTGATTTAGTATAATGGGCCAATTGTTCTGTGTAATTTTCTGCTTTCTTAAGATCCCAATTGTTTAACCAATCAAGTATTGCATTAAAGCCAACAATGCCAGCTATATTGGGTGTGCCTGCTTCAAATTTATAAGGTGTATCTTCTTGAATAAAATCATTAAATGAGGTGCTTTTTAGCATTTTTCCACCGCCATGCCAAACTGACATTTGCTCAAGTAATGTTTGTTTACCATATAAAACACCCAGTCCCGTAGGGCCATACAATTTATGAGCTGAAAAAGCATAAAAGTCGATATCAAGCGTTGTTACATCAATATCATGATGGACAATTCCTTGGGCACCATCTACTACTAAAATAGCATTATATTGATGAACTATGTGGCTAATTGTAGCTAAATTTGGGCAAAATCCAGTGACATTTGACATATGGGTTATTGCTACGATTTTAGTTCTTGATGATATTAGCGATGATAACTCATCTATATTGGCAGACCATTTAATGACTTTTGCCCCAGTTTGTTTAGCCACAATTAACCAAGGTATTAAATTACTGTGATGCTCTAATTCGCTAACAATAATCTCATCATTAGGTTGTAATATACCGCGAGCATAACTTTGAGCAATTAAATTAATTGATTCGGTAGCACCACGTGTCCAGATAATTTCAGTGTTATTGCTTGCATGAAGCAAATTAGCAACATGTTGTCGTGCTTTATCGATAGCCACTGTTACTTGCAACGCACCATGGTGCAAACTGCGTTTGGCGGTCGCGGTGTTGTGTGCATAATAGGCCACTGTGGCATCCACCATTACCTGAGGTTTAAGAGCAGTTGCCGCGGAATCAAGATATACACTATTACTGTTTAGTGCTGGAAAATCAGCCCTAAACTGCTTTGGTGTAAAATCTTTATTGGCTAAGTTCGAGTCCAGCAATACCATTCCAGTAACCATTACAGTCGCGTTTATGTTCAATATGCAGTGGATTAGAGCCATCTTCATTGGCTTTAAATTGTTTTACAATATCGAGTGTTTCGAGTCCTAACGGCGATATTCGTACAATATCAACTAATCCTTTCATCTCTTTTAAATTATTACCTAAATTATAACAATAGCCGCTTTGTGTTTGGATACCGTTTAGTACAAAAACTTTTTGCTGTTCTTGAGAAAATACTTCACGGCCAACAGGATATTTGATGCAGCAAGTTTCACATTTATCTTTTGGTCTATCTTCTGAACGAGCGGTAAAACAACGTGCGGAATAAGCTAAAGGTAAATAACCATAACTAAAGACTTCCACTTCAAAGTTTTTTTCAATATTTAAACTCTCAAATTGTTTAAGAACATTATTTAGCCAATCACGTGAAAGTTCAACCGGCATACACCAACGTACCATACCTTGCTTTTGTAATAATTTTAAAGTCAAGGCGTTATAGCAGTTAATAGCAGGACCAGCAACGAATGGTAATTTATTTTCTTGAGCAATATTGATGGCCGCTAAATCATTGGCTTCCACCAAAAAGTCACCATTATTGACTAGTTGTCGTAAATCGTTTAATTCTGACGGAGCTTCAAGTAAAGCCAATGTTGAAAGCACCACTTGTTTGCCAGATTTAGCGATTTCCTTAGCTAATTCTAGCCAATTGGTAACTTTCATTTCTCGGCGTTTGGTACAAACCGTTTCACCCATATAAATAATGTCAGCTTCACTCTCTTTTGCTGCGTGATAAAAGGCTTCGGTTTCAGTTTTAGGCCAATAATAAAGCACTGGTCCTAATGAATATTTCATAGTTTTGCTCACTATAATTTATTTATCTTAAATTTGATTTCATTTAATAAAAATGGCATAACCTAAGTTGTACAGTACATACAAAATCAAGATGTGATATCTTTTATAATCAATATTTCTTGATGATTAATATAACAGTAGACTTAGTATTATGTTATTGCCATTTGCGGTGGTAAGCACCTAACGTGGTTTGTGTTCCTTCTGAAACAGAACCCAGCGTATCCATCCAGCTTTTTTCCGCCTGGAATGATTGTGGATTTGCTTTATAGCGATCGATTGCTTGACGCCATACTTTAGTTACTTGTTCAACATAGGCAGGGCTACGCTGACGGCCTTCAATTTTGACTGATGCAATATTGGCTGCAAACAGTTCAGGCAGTAGTTCAATTGTGTTTAAACTGGTTGGTTCTTCAATAGGGTGATAAAGCTCATCGCCTACATAATAACGACCTTTACACAAGGTTGGATAACCAGCATTTTCACCTTTTTTATGGCAATCAATTAACACGTTATTTAAGCGAGACTCAAGACCTTTTTCAGTTTCTTCCCAGCGAACAAATTTTGCTGGTGAACAAGCACCAACGGTATTAGGAGATTCGCCGGTAAGATAGGAAGATAAATAACAACGTCCTTCCGCCATGATACATAAACTACCAAAAGCAAATACTTCAAGTGGAACTGGTGAAACTTGCGAAAGTTGCTTTACTTGATGCATAGAGAGTACACGTGGTAACACGATACGATGTACATGAAAATTGTTATAGTAGAACTTAATTGATTCTTCATTGGTTGATGATGCTTGCACTGAGACATGACGCTCCAGGTTTGGATATTTTTCAGCAGCATAATCTAGCATTGCTAAGTCCGCAATAATAAGTGCATCAGCACCAATATTGGCGGCTGTATCAACTGCATATTGCCAACGCTGGAAGTTTTCAGGATGCGCAAAAGTATTAATTGCAATATGTAGTTTTTTACCGCGTTTATGCACATAGTCAGATGCTTCAATTAAGCGCTTCTCGTTAAAATTCAAACCAGCAAAATGACGGGCATTAGTATCATCTTTCAAACCAATATAAACAGCATCAGCGCCATTATCGATGGCTACTTTAAGTGATGGTAAAGATCCGGCTGGACAAAGAAGTTCCATAATTATTCCTAACTTAAGTTCGCTATTTTATACGCTAGGTATTATGCAATAATTCTTAATTTATTGCGAATGGAAAGCCAATCATGCGATGAAAAAAGTTACGATAGATTGATTTAGTCATTTTTTTACCCTAATTGATCAGTAATTAACTGAACCGTTACCAATAAAATTTTCACTTAGATGCAACATATAGATGGAATAAATTTAGTAATAAGGTAAGCAATAATTCTAGCGTTACGAGAATATGGCTATTTTAGCCATTAATCCTAACATAGTCTGGCAATGCAGTGGTAAAACCTTTATACTATGCCGTAAATTTTAGTATAACTGTGTAAGTTTTACTAAAACTATCCGTTCTTTAACATCATCAATTGGAAGAAATTTATGCATCCGATGCTTAATATTGCTATTCGCGCTGCTCGTAAAGCAGGTAATGTGGCCATAAAGGCTTATGAAAACCCTAGTTCAATCGAAATTGACACTAAAGGCGCCAACGATTTTGCTACTAATGCTGATCGCGCTGCTGAAGCTTTGATTATTGAGACAATCAAAAAAGCGTATCCTGATCATACGATTATTGCCGAAGAAAGTGGTTTGGCTAAAGGTAATGATGCTGAAACACAGTGGATAATCGATCCAATTGATGGTACGACCAATTTTATTAAAAATATTCCGCATTTTGCTGTTTCTATTGCTGCTCGTGTTAAGGGCAAAACTGAAGTTGCTGTGGTTTATAATCCAATGAGTAATGAATTATTTACTGCTGCGCGTGGTAAAGGTGCTCAGCTTAATGGTTATCGTATTCGTGTTAGTAATGCTAAAGATTTAGATGGTAGCGTACTCGCGACGGCATTTCCATTCAAGGCTAAACAACATAGTGATAGCTATTTTGCGGTTTTACAAAAGTTATTTACTCGATGTGGCGATTTTCGTCGTAGCGGCTCGGCAGCTTTAGATTTGGCTTATGTTGCAGCAGGTCGATTAGATGGCTTTTTTGAGATTGGTTTAAAACCATGGGATATCGCTGGTGGTGAATTGATTTTGCGTGAAGCTGGCGGTGTGATGACCGATTTTGCTGGTAATAATAATTATATGGTTTCTGGTAATGTGGTAGCTGGAAATCCTAGAATTGTTAAAGATCTATTAGTTTCAACTCAAAACGATTGGCCAGAAAAATTACGTAACTAATTTTTAGATTAAAATAGCAGGGTTACTCACACCCTGTTATTTTTCATATAGTTTTTGAGTATGTATCTAACTTATTGAGTTAAATTTTCATAATTAATCTGTTAGCTCAACCATTGAACAATTAACCTCTAATCCTTGGCTATCCAAGCAGTGGTTACCCCATTTATACATTGCTTTTAATACGGGTTTAATACTTTTACCAAAATCGGTTAATGAGTACTCGACTTTTGGTGGGACAACTGGAAATACTCTGCGATGAATTAAGCCACTTGTTTCAAGTTCGCGTAGTTGCTGGGTGAGCATTTTAGGTGTGGCACTTGGAATCTCTTTACGTAATTGAGAATATCTCAGTGTTTTTGTTGTCATCAATTTCCATAAAATTAAAGATTTATATTTTCCTCCAATGATATTTATTGTTGTCTCAACAGGGCAGCGGATAGTAGGTTTATAATCTTCATTAGAATCTGATTTATTCTTCATTTTAATGTCTCAATAGTACCTTTTTGGGAAGTATATATCAAAAAAGTGCATTCTTGCTAAAAGAATGATAAACATTAGAATAGTCATTAAATAGGTTAGTAGTCGCGTTTGTGTTGCTATTCTTACAGAAGCATAACCTTTGAAGTTATGGTTATTATTAATGAGGTATAAAAAGAGTTTTTTGTAAATGCCTATAAGCTATTTGATATCAATTAATATAACAAGCCTTTTTAATAAAGACAAAAAGTAACCTGTCTCTATTTGTTAAAACAACAGTATACTTTGTTGGAAAATAGTTTCTTAATATTCAGCCAATACTAAATCCAAATAACATCGGCAGTTAAGGGATGCATCAAATGAAAACAGTTGAATACAATTTTTTTGTTGAGGATATGAGCTGCGCATCATGCGTTAGTCGAGTTGAGAAAGCACTAAAGAAGATTGATGGTGTGATTGACGTCAGTGTTAATCTTGCTACAGAAAAAGCAACCGTTAACGCTAATGCCAATGTTAAATTAGAAACATTAATGTCGGCAGTAGACAAAGCAGGTTATCATGCAGTTAAAATTAACGATCAACAAACTCATATTAAGGATGCTGAGAAACAAGCATCGCTTTGGCCGATTATTATCTCTGTTTTATTAGCGATACCTTTTGTTCTGCCTATGTTACTTGAACCCTTCGGGATACATTTGATGATGCCCGCTTGGTTACAATTAATAATTGCGTCGATTGTGCAATTTGGGTTAGGTGCTAAATTTTATCGCAGCGGTTTCAATGCCGCTAAAGCGTTGTCCGGTAATATGGATTTACTGGTCGCTATTGGTACTAGTGCTGCTTATGGCTTATCACTGTATCAGTGGATGATCGGTAATAATGATCACCTTTATTTTGAGTCATCAGTTGTTATTATTACCTTAATCTTGATTGGTAAATGGTTAGAGTCAAGAGCGAAACATCAAACAACCCAAGCTATCGAAGCACTGTCTGCCTTACGACCTGATGTTGCTTTAGTTAGGCGGGGCGATCAAGAGATAAGTTTGCCCATTAACCAAGTTGTTGTTGGTGATGTAGTGATAGTGAAGCCTGGTGAACGTATTCCTGTTGACGGTATCGTGATTGAAGGTGCATCAAGTAGTGATGAGTCGATGTTAACTGGTGAAAGTTTTCCAGTCAACAAAGCAGTCAATGATATTGTCACAGGTGGTACTATCAATGGTGAAGGATTGTTAATGGTAAAAACAACGGCAATTCAAGCTGATTCTACCTTATCAAAGATTATTAACATGGTAGAGTCTGCTCAAGCTAAAAAAGCACCCATTCAGCGAATTGTAGATCGAATTAGCGCGATTTTTGTACCTGTGATTTTATTGATTGCGCTTATTACATTACTTGCATGGGGCGTGATTTCTCAGGATTGGCAACAAGCTTTACTTCATGCTGTCGCGGTGTTAGTGATTGCTTGCCCATGTGCTTTAGGACTAGCAACACCAACGGCAATTATGGTGGGTACTGGCGTTGCGGCTCGTCATGGTATTTTGATTAAAGATGCCGAAGCCCTTGAAACATTACACAACGTTAATACCGTAGCGTTCGATAAAACAGGAACTTTAACCATTGGTAAACCTGAATTGGTTGAAATGGATGTGATAGGGACACAAACCCCTGAGCAAATATTAGCGATTGCCGCATCGTTACAAGCAGGTAGTGAGCACCCACTAGCAAAAGCAATTCTAAAAAAAGCAAAACAGCATAGTTATGCTCAAAATATTACTTCTGTAACAGGTTCGGGTGTCATGGCAACGATTGATAATACTGAATATTATTTAGGTAGTTTGCGTTGGATGAAATCATTAAACGCCCATTTTGTGGATATGGACGATAAAATCAATGAGCTAACTAATAAAGGTTATACGATTTCATTTTTAGCAAAACAACAGTTAGAAGCAAACGTTGTGATATTAGCTCTATTTGGCTTTTCAGATGTCATAAAAGAAGAAGCAAAAACTGCGATTACAGCACTGCATCAGCTAAATGTTAAAACGGTAATGTTAACCGGAGATAATCAACAAGCTGCTAATTATGTAGGACAACAATTAAATTTAGATAAGGTTATTGCTGAGGTTTTACCGCAAGATAAAGCGAATTATATTTATCAATTACAAAAAGAAAGTCAAAACACTAACAATAGTGATAGCAATCATAAGGTTGCGATGGTGGGTGACGGTATTAATGATGCGCCAGCTTTAGCTGCGGCTGATATTGGTATTGCAATGGGTACGGGAACCGATGTGGCAATGCATGCGGCTAGTATTACTTTAATGCGTGGCAATCTGTTTTTAATTGCTGATGCTATTGATATCTCTCGAAGAACCTATAATAAAATTAAACAGAATTTATTTTGGGCATTTTTCTATAACTTAATTGGCATTCCACTGGCTGCCTTAGGTTTCTTAAATCCAATGATAGCCGGCGCTGCTATGGCACTTAGCAGTGTAAGTGTGGTGACTAATGCGTTATTGTTAAAACGATGGAAAGCTCGTTCTGAGTCAAAATAATTTGATATTTTATAATTTAAATTAAGGAGATGTATTGTCTCCTTATTTTTTAAATTATAGAGTATTACTCAGATTAAACCCAACTTGTGAACCCTTACCTTGTTCGGTCACAAATACCCCAACGGCAGTAATTAATTGTTCATTATAATAAATTAAAGGAATACGGGTACGCATCCAAGGTGGAATATGATGCTCTTGCCACAATTTTTTTATCGATCGAGATCCTTTGCGCTGAACAATTTGAAATTGACCTTGTGCATGAAAACGAACTGAAACAGTTTCCTCTTTTTGCGGTAAACGGCAAGTTAAATCGGTTTGATAATTGGGCTGTAATACGCCTAAATTATCCGGCAAGGTTAGCGATGTACTTAGATCCCAAGGCAAGATTTGCTGTTCGATATCTTGATATAAAGGCAACAAATAGAGCCGGTTTTGATATCGGCGAATTTGCCAATTATGCAAAATAAATTGTGGATTAGCGTCTTCTTTTGCTAAAGCCACTGTTTGCCAAATTAGTGATAACTGTTTTTGGCTTGGCATATTAATCTGTTTAGATCGAAACCACATGCGCAATATAGCATTACGTTTGTAGTTTGAATAGTTATATAACGGTGTTAAACATAACTGCCCTTCAGGTGTTGTAATGAGTTTAAAATCAGCTAACAGTAGCTCGTTAAGTAGTATTTCTTGCTGTTGACATAATTCGGCACTGCGAGCAACCATTTGTGAAAAATGAGGCCAACGTTGGTTAAGTGTTGGTAGAACATTTAAACGTAAAAAGTTGCGATCGTAATGGTCATCTTGATTACTTTCATCTTCTATCCAACTTAATTGGTGCTGATTGGCGTACTGTTCAATCTCTTGACGAGATATCGTTAGTAATGGTCTAAGATGCTGACCATTTTCAAGTGGCATAGCGGATAAGCCCGCTGGACCACTTCCACGCTTTAACGCTAAAAAGAACGTTTCACATTGATCATCAAGATGCTGGGCTGTACATAAAAACTCATTATTTTTTAAATGTCGATAGATAGCTTGGTATCGAGCTTCTCTAGCTTGTTCTTCAATATTGCCCGCCGATCTATCAAGTTTGACTTTTTCAATAATCAAAGGAACTTGCCAAGAATGACATTGTTGCAGGCAATGTTCAGCCCAACTATCAGCGTTTTCGCTTAAACCATGGTGAATATAAATGGCTCTAAGTTGTAAATTTTGCAATTGTTGCTTTAGGGTGACTAATGCATGCATTAATACGGTCGAATCAACGCCACCGCTAAAAGCAACGAGTAGCGATTGCCGACCGTTTAGGTGTTGTAAAATGGTTTGTTCTATAATACTTTTAGTCTTAGCTTTGTTTTGATGGTTCATCCGCTATCCATTTACACTAAACTTTGTAATGCATTAACTTTGTTTTTATGTAATTTGATTCTATCTAAGCCAGCAGCAAGATCGGCAATTAAATCATCAGGATCTTCAAGACCAATATGTAACCGGATTAGTGTACCTGTGAAATCAACACCGGATACTGGTCGTATTTTTACTAGATCTTCAGGTTGATTGGCTAAAATTAATGATTCAAATCCACCCCATGAATAAGCCATTGAAAAGTGAGTCATATTATCTAAAAAATCAGACAATTGAATATCACTTAAATGATCTTTAAGTACAAATGAAAATAAGCCACTAGCACCGCTAAAATCGCGTTTAAAAAACTCATGCCCTTTACAACTTGCTAATGCAGGGTGATTAACGGTTGCAACTTTAGGATGATTGGCTAACCAGTTTGCCACTTTTAAACTGCTTTCGTGATGTTGCTTGAGTCTAACCGCTAGAGTTCGTAATCCACGAGCTGCCATATAGGCGGTATCTGCATCACACATTTGTCCCATTAAATAAGAACGTTCACGTAAGGTATCCCAACAACGTTGATTGGCAACGGCTGTGCCTAGCATTGCGTCGGAATGTCCGATTAGATATTTTGTACCAGATTGAATTGAAATATCAACATCATGCTCTAAGGCTTTAAATAAAACACCTGCTCCCCATGTATTATCCATCATAATAACAATTTCTGGATTAACACTGCGAATCGCTTTAACTATAGCTGGTACATCATGTACTTCCATAGTAATGGAACTTGGTGATTCAAGAAACACGACTTTTGTATTCGGTTGGATATAATTGGTAATATACCGTCCAATCAAAGGTGAAAAATAATCCGTTTCAACCCCAAAATCTTTTAATATATGTTCACAAAATTCTTGTGTTGGTTCGTAACTGGCTTCTGACACAAGGATATGATCGCCTTTTTTTACAAAAGCTAAAATGGTATTAGCAATGGCTGCTGCACCACATGGATAAAGGTAACAACCTGCGCCACCTTCAATTTCGGCCATTGCATCTTGCAAGGCAAAATGAGTTAGTGTGCCACGACGACCATAAAATAGCGCTCCTTTAGCTCGATTTTCCATTGCCTCTTTTTTGGCTTCTAATGAGTCAAAGACCAGCGATGATGCTCGCTGAATAACTGAGTTGACTGCTCCTTGGGTATAACGTTTTTTTCGACCGGCATGAACTAATTCTGTTTGTAATGACATGATGCATCCTTAGTGATCTAATAAATTTCGATAACAGTTAGCATAGCATGCTGTTAAAATAGTAAAAAATAATTTTTGTTTAAAATGGCTTATATAAAATGTTAATTGTCCAACTTGCCCATTTAGACACGGTGGAAGTCAACTATTCACTATTATCAAAACAGATCATTCACGATGCTGAATTATTCAATGGCAGACGTAAAAAACAGTTTTTAGTCTGTCGTTCAATCTTAGCTAGCTTGCTTAATCAGTATTGTCAAATTGCTATTTTGCCAACTATGGTCATAGGTGATAATAATCGACCTTGTTTTTTAGATCGCAATCTTCCTGATTTTAATATCAGTCATAGTCAAGATTGGGTAGCGGTTGCAATATCGTTAGATGGTAGAGTTGGACTTGATATAGAAGTTGCTCGCCCACGTAAAAATTACTTAGATGTAGCCAAAAACTTTTTTGCGGATGCTGAGTATCAGTGGATGATGCAACAAGCAGATACCTTAACGGCCTTTTGGCAGCTTTGGACTTTAAAAGAATCAGCACTTAAATTATATGCTAAAGGCGTCTGGCAAATAAAATCAGTAAAAGTAGATATTGAAAAGCAGTTGATCAGCGCACCATTTGGTCAACATTTTTATTATCAATATCAGCAAGTTGCATCAGTTCATCTTGCTGTCAATCATAATAAACCTATCACCGAATTTATCTTACAATCTTAGTAAATAAATACGCTGTTCGATATTGATCCTGTAATAGGACTAATGGAATGAGTTTATTCTATACTTGTAATAAGTAATCCCAACTCACTTATAATACAGGTAACATGATTGTTAATAAGGGGATAGTAAACCCCTTATTTTATTTAAATTAGGTAAATATCTTGAAGAATTTTCCTGTTTTTATCATCTAATTGATATTCTTTAATTAACCAATTGTCGATTGTGTGATATCGTTTTTTGATTTCATCAATAGCCGCATTTAAAAACTCTTCTTTCGCTGCGAAAATAGTTTTTTGTTTTTCAAATTCTTCTGGTGATAATTTATTTTTATTCTGACTAAGTATGGCTTCACGATAATCATTTAAATAGCGTTCTGTAAGTAAGTAATCTTGCATAACAACTTCTTCACTCACCCCCAGTGCAAATAGGGTTAAGGCAACACCTACACCTGTTCTATCTTTACCTACTGCGCAGTGTTGCACTAACGGTTTACCGTTGGCATTGAGCAGCAGCGATATTAACTTTTTATATGCTACATTATTAAATGGTAATAATTGATAAAGTTTAACCATAAAATCAAAAGGTGAGTATTTTTTCATAATGAAAATATCATCACTGGTTAGGCTTGCTGTAATTTCATCACTTAATGGGTTTGCAGGCACATTAATATATTGACTGTTATTCCAAAGATTATCGGGATTACGATCAATTTCATGTTGATCTCGATAATCTAATACATAATGCAAATTAAGCTCATCAGATAAAAAGTTTTTTTCACTATCATTAAGGCGTGAAAATTCACCTGAACGATACAACATTCCTGAGCGGATTTGACGACCATCACTGGTTTTAATGCCACCTAAGTCACGAAAATTGATTCCATTTTTGATTTGTACAACTGATGTCATTATAGGTCCTTATTTATGCTTAACTTTGCTTGCTATATTAACATGTTTCTGATTAGAATTGATTCACCGTTTTTGCATTATTATTGTTTGAGGAATTTATTATGTCGACTTTATCTATATTACTTTCGGAAAAATCTGCTCCATCAAAGTGGGGTAAAGATGCATTACTCAGTTTTTCAGAAGATGCTGTTACCATTCATTATCAACCCGAGCATCGACATGGTGCCATTCAGCGAGCTGCACGAAAATTAGATAATCAAGGTATTAAATCAGTTAAACTTAGTGGTGACAATTGGGATTTAGAGTCATGTTGGCATTTTTGGATTGGTTATCGTAATGCTAAAAACAATAATAAAGTCAGTTGGGCAAAATTAAATAAGAAAGATAAGCAAGAACTAAAAAATCGCTTAGCCATCATTGATTGGTGTCGAGATATTGTTAATCAACAAGCAGAAACATTAAGTCCTTTAGAATTAGCAACACAAAGTGCAAAATTAATTAGCAATTATTCCTCTGATATTTCCTATAACATTATTTCAGGAGAAGCACTTAAAGAACAAGATTATATGGGCATCTACACAGTTGGTAAAGGTTCTGACAGACCAGCTGCCTTACTTGAGCTTGATTATAATCCGACTAAAAATCCAAAAGCACCAATTATTGCTTGCCTAGTCGGGAAAGGGATTACTTTCGATTCTGGAGGTTATAGTTTAAAACCAAGTAGTTTTATGGAATCAATGAGATCGGATATGGGTGGCGCGGCATTGGTGACTGGTGCTTTGGCTCTTGCTATTGCTCGCGGAGTCAATCATCGCATCAAACTTTATTTATGCTGTGCTGATAATTTGGTAAGTGGTAATGCATTCAAACTAGGTGATATTATTCGTTATCGTAATGGTAAAACAGTTGAAGTTGATAATACCGACGCCGAGGGTCGCTTGGTTTTAGCTGATGGATTAATTAATGCAGATAATGATAATCCTCATTATATCATTGATTGCGCAACGCTTACTGGTGCAGCAAAAATTGCTGTAGGCAACGATTATCAATCATTACTCTCATTTGATGACAAATTTGCTAATCAGTTATTAGCAAGTAGCCAAGCTGAACATGAGGCATTTTGGCGATTACCATTAGCTGATTTTCACCGTTCTCAATTCCCATCCTCGTTTGCTGATATGGCAAATTCTGGATTACCGAATACCGCTGGTGCAAGCACTGCCGCCGCATTTCTGTCCCATTTTATAAAAAATTATAAACAAAATTGGCTACACATTGACTGTTCAGCTACATTCCGCAAAAGCGCAACCGCTTTATGGGCAACTGGAGCAACAGGCATTGGGATAAGAACGCTTGCTAATTTGTTAAATGTATTAAAATAAAAGGATAATATTTTTATAACATATTCAAGGAAAACAATGAAAAAAATTATATTTTTGTGGTTATTAATTCTTTGTCCTATTTCAAGTTATGCAAATCAATGCAAAATATATTGGTTGATGGGGATTAATGAAGTAGCTTTTACTCCATGTAAAGTAGAAGCAGAGCAAGGTAATGCCGAAGCCCAATATATTTTGGGACTTATGTATGATGAAGGTGATGGTATAGAGCAAGATGTACAAAAGGCTGCATATTGGTATAAAAAATCTGCAGAACAAGGTAAATCTGATGCACAATTTAATTTAGCGGTTATGTATGATCATGGTGATGGCATAGAGCAAGATAAACAAAAAGCGTTATATTGGTATACAAAAGCAGCAGAACACGGTAATTCTAATTCACAAAATAATTTAGCGGTTATGTATGATAAAGGAGACGGCATAGAGCAAGATGTACAAAAGGCGTTATATTGGTATACAAAAGCAGCAGAAAAAGGTGAATCTGCTGCACAATTTAACTTAGCGGTTATGTATGAGATAGGTAATGGTATAGAGCAGGATAAACATAAGGCGGTATATTGGTATACAAAAGCAGCAGAACAAGGTCATTCTTATTCACAAAACAATTTAGCGGTTCTGTATGATAAAGGAGATGGTGTAGAACAAGATAAACAGATGGCAGCCTATTGGTATACAAAATCAGCAATACAAGGTTTTTCTCAAGCACAATTTAATTTGGCGCTTATGTATGATGAAGATGATGACATAGAACAGATGGTATATTGGTATACAAAAGCAGCAGAACAAGGTGATTCGGAAGCACAATATAATTTAGCGATTCTGTATGATAAAGGTGATGGTGTTGAGCAAGATAAACATAAGGCGTTATATTGGTATACAAAAGCAGCAGAACAAGGTTTATCCAATGCCCAAAATAATTTAGCGGTTATGTATGATGAAGGAGACGGCATAGAGCAAGATAAACAAAAGGCACTACATTGGTATACAAAAGCAGCAGAAAAAGGCGAGCCTAAAGCACAATATAGGTTAGCATTTATATATGATAAAGGTGATGACGTAAAACAAGATAAGTTGAAAGCGGTATATTGGTATACGAAAGCAGCAGAACAAGGTCATTCTAAAGCACAATATAATTTAGCGCTTATATATGATCAAGGTGATGGGGTTGAGCAGAATAAATCTTTAGCTAAAAATTATTTAAATCAGTCTTGTGATCTGGGATTTGAAAAAGCTTGTAATAAATTAAAAAATAATTAAATTTTTGAAGAAAACCATCTTAAATGATTAAGATGGTTTTTTTTAGGTTTTCATCTCATTTTAAATAATTTATTATTTTTCTTCAATAACAGTTGCCTTTTTAATATAAACCAGCTCAACAGGTACATTTTGATGAGGTCCTACACGGTGAGTTGCTACATTTACAATCTTATCAACAATATCCATTCTTTTAATCACTTTACCAAAAATGGCATAACTATAATTTTCAGGTGATTGGTAATTACGAAAATCAATAATGGCGGTTATTTCTGATATATACTTTTATATACAATAGGTAAATAAAAAATATTAATTTTTTTTAAACATGTATAGGAAATACAATGAAAAAATTTTTATCTTTTGGGTTATTATCCCTTTGTTCTTTTTCAATATATGCAAGTCAATGCAATATTGATTTTGAAAAAAAGAATTATGAGAAAGCATTGGAAAAATGTACACAAAAAGCAGAACAAGGAGATGCAAATGCTCAGACTGTTTTAGGTTTTATGTATTATGAAGGTGATGGCATAAAGCAAGATAAACAAAAAGCTGTTTATTGGTATACAAAAGCAGCAGAACAAGGTTTATCCAATGCTCAAAATAATTTAGCAAAAATGTATAATGAAGGCGACGGTATAGAGCAAGATAAACTTAAAGCTGTATATTGGTATACAAAAGCAGCGGAACAAGATTTCTCGATAGCACAATTTAACTTAGCGCTTATGTATGTTAAAGGTGATGGTATAGAGCAAGATAAACAAAAAGCAGCATTTTGGTATACAAAAGCAGCAACACAAAATCATTTAAAAGCACAATATAATTTAGCACTTATGTATTATAAAGGTGAAGGTGTAAAGCAAGATAAACAAAAAGCTGTTTATTGGTTTACTAAAGCAGCAGAACAAAATTATTCAGAAGCACAACATAATTTAGCTGTTATGTATGAAAAAGGTGATGGTGTAAAGCAAGATAAACAAAAGGCTATTTATTGGTATACAAAATCAGCGGAACAGGGTTTATCGAGTGCACAATTTAACTTAGCGCTTATGTATGTTAAAGGTGAGGGTATAAAACAAGACAAACAAAAAGCAGCATTTTGGTATACAAAAGCAGCGGAACAAGGTTTCTCAAATGCACAATATAATTTAGCACTTATGTATTATGAAGGTAATGGCATAAAGCAAGATAAACAAAAAGCTGTTTATTGGTTTACTAAAGCAGCAGAACAAAATACTTCAGAAGCCCAACATAATTTAGCTGTTATATATTATGAAGGTGATAGTGTAAAGCAAGATAAACAAAAGGCTATTTATTGGTATACAAAATCAGCGGAACAAGGTTTATCGAGTGCACAATTTAACTTAGCGCTTATGTATGTTAAAGGTGAGGGTATAAAACAAGACAAACAAAAAGCAGCATTTTGGTATACAAAAGCAGCGGAACAAGGTTTATCCAATGCACAACATCAATTAGCACTTATGTATTATGAAGGTGATAGTGTAAAGCAAGATAAACAAAAGGCTATTTATTGGTTTACTAAAGCAGCCGAACAAAATGATTCAGAAGCACAATTCAATTTAGCACTTATGTATTATGAAGGTGATAGTGTAAAGCAAGATAAACAGAAGGCTATTTATTGGTTTACTAAAGCAGCAGAACAAAATTATTCAGAAGCACAATACAATTTAGGAATTATGTATTATGAAGGTGATGGAGTTGAACAGGATAAATCTTTAGCTAACAATTATTTCAAACAGTCTTGTGAGTTGGGCTTTGAAAAAGCTTGTAATAAATTAAAAAATAATTAAATTGTTGAGGAAAACCATCTTAAATGATTAAGATGGTTTTTTTAGGTTTTTATCTGTTTTTTAATAATTTATTATTTTTCTTCAATAACAGTTGCCTTTTTAATATAAACAGGCTCAACAGGTACATTTTGATGAGGTCCTACACGGTGAGTTGCTACATTTACAATCTTATCAACAATATCCATTCCTTTAATCACTTTACCAAAAACAGCATAACCATAATTTTCAGGTGATTGGTAATTAAGAAATTCGTTGTTTACGGTGTTGATAAAGAATTGGCTAGTTGCACTATCCACATCGCTCGTTCTTGCCATGGCTATTGTGCCACGATTGTTCTTTAAACCATTATTTGCTTCATTTTTTATCGGAGCATTACCATCTTTAAATTTTAATTGATCATCGGCACCACCACCTTGAATCATAAAACCAGGTATAACGCGATGGAACGTTAAATTTTCATAAAATCCACTGTTAACATAATCAAGAAAGTTTTTAGTGGTTATTGGCGCATGTTCGCTATCTAATTCAATTTCAATATCACCCTGACTTGTTTGTAATAAAACTTTAGTGTCAGCGAAAGCAACACTAGTAAAAAGAGTTAATAGCAATGATATAAATAATAATTTGATTTTTTTCATATATTATTTCCTTAATCCGATATAGTTGGTTGATTATACCTAATATTTGATTATTTTAAATAATTTTTATGTAAAATCAGATGAAATTATGTGTCATAGATCGCAATTTTATTTTTTGTTAATTACAAGTTTTTTAAAATATTTATATAAATAAACTTATTTGGTTGTGATTTTGGTATAACGTTTTAATTCGTATCCATATTAATTTTGATATTGAGCGAAATGAATAAGCCATTTTTATATTGAAACGTTATGTTAACCTGAAACTTTTTTACAAAAAAGTAAACTATATGCGTTGTATTTTATGTAATATGCCTTTATTTTTATCTCATCATGGTATTTGCAGTCAATGTGTTAAAAATCTACCTAAATTCAATAAAATTTGTTGCCAATGTTGTCTACCCCATTCATTATCAACGAATGTATGCTATCGATGCCGAGAACATAAACCTTATTGGAACGAACTTATTGCTGTTAGTGAATATATTCATCCATTGAAAAACTTAATTCATCAATTAAAATTTTATAAAAAAGTTGAATTAAACCTAGCATTAGCGAGATTAATGTTTTTAGCATGGTATCAACGACGAGAAACAGAAGGTTTAGCTAAACCAGATTTGGTTACATGTGTGCCTTTGCATCATCTTCGATATTGGTCACGAGGCTATAATCAAGCCGAATTGTTGGCAAAGCCTATTGCTAAATGGTTAAATTGTGATTTTTATCCTCATCTGTTATCAAGAAAGAAAAATGCAACAGATCAAAAGAAATTATCACTTAAACAAAGAATGAGCAATGTTGAGACACTTTTTGTTTGTAACCAAAATGTTGCTAATAAATCAGTGATGCTTATTGATGATATTGTTACTACTGGTAATACTATAAATGCTATTAGTCAACAATTAAAACAATGCGGAGCAACCCGTGTTCAGATAATTTGTTTATGTCGAACGGTATTGTAAAATCCTAAACAGTCCTTATAATAACCAAGAAAGTTAGTCAACTATTATAAATGGTGTTAAAGTGAGGAGTTATGTCTATTATTACTATTTCTGAATCAGCTCAACAGCACTTTAAAAAATTGCTTGCTAATCAACCAGAAGGCACACAAATTAGAGTATTTGTTATGGATCCGGGTACGCCTAGTGCAGAATGCGGAGTCTCGTATTGTCCGGCCGATACAGTTGAAGATAATGATATAGAAGAAAAGTATGCGGATTTTTCAGTGTATATCGATGAATTTAGTGCCCCATTTTTGGAAGAAACCGTAATTGATTATGTGACAGATGAATTTGGTGCACAGTTAACATTAAAAGCACCAAACTCTAAAATGAAAAAAGTTGCTGATGATGCTCCGTTAATTGAGCGAGTCAACTATGTGATTCAAGCGCAGATTAACCCTCAGTTAGCAAGTCATGGTGGGCGCGTAAATTTAGTTGAGTTGACCGACGATAACTATGTCATCTTACAATTTGGCGGTGGATGTAATGGTTGTTCAATGGTTGATTATACTTTAAAAGAAGGTATCGAAAAGCAATTAATGGTCGAATTTCCTGAGCTTGCAGGAGTGAAAGATATTACTGAACATCAAGCAGGTACACATTCATTTTGTTAAAATGCATGGAAAATAATTTTTATTTAAAACTTGCTTATTGCTGGGATTAAGTCATAATCAAGGGTTATGTGTCTGTTCACTTTATGATGGGGTTTTATGAATCAAGTTAGTATTATTTCAGATCTTATCGTTTGGATTGAGAAAAATTTAGAACAGCCATTGTCTATTGATAATGTATCGCAAAAGTCTGGTTATTCAAAGTGGCATCTACAACGTATGTTTAAAGAAGTGACGGGTCAAGTTCTTGGAACTTATATTCGTCATCGTCGCTTAACTTATGCAGCGCTCTCTTTGCGTATGACCAGTAAACCCATTTTAGACATTGCTATGCAATATCGTTTTGATTCGCAACAAACATTTACTCGATCTTTTAAAAAACAGTTCAATGAAACCCCAGCAAGTTATCGTCGAGGTGAATTTTGGGATCCAGCAGGATTAACACCAGCAATTGAGCTTAATAAAAATCAGCTTTCACTACCTGAACCCAAATTTGTTGATATGCCGAAACAGACTTTTTGGGGAATTTCTTTCAAAAATAATTGTAATTTAGGACAATTATTAGACGAAGAAAATAGACTTAGAACACAGTTTTTTCATAATTATTTATCCCGTTGTACAAATAAAAACGAAGATTTGCCTGATAAAATCTATGCTTTTAGTCGCATATTAAAAAGCAAAGATAATACCAATGAACAAGAATTACTTTATACGATTGCATTAGATCATAATAATAATCTTGAACATATTGAAGAAGTTGTTAGTGAAGGTGGATTATATCTTTGCTTTAAATATATTGGTTCACCAGATAACTTTAGAGATTTCATTTCTCAAGTACATTTAGCCGCAATGCCAGCTCTAAAAGTTCGGTTGCGTAGTTCCAGCTGTTTAATCGAAATTCATCATAATCTTCATGATGATACGGTTGCCTCTGTTAAAGATATTAAGACTATGGAATGTGATTACTGTGTGCCAGTTGTTACAGAAACTGAGGTTAATATCCAACAAAATTTATAACTCTGATTGTTACAAATGTAACGAATAGATATTAGCTAGTGTTTTAGTTATCTGAGCTTAATAGAATATTCTCTAACCATTTTTTAAATTCTGGTGTTGCCTCTTTTAGACTATTAGAACCTCGAGTTACTGTAGCAATGCCTATTTTTAGTTGATCTTTTAGTTGTCGTTGGTTGATTGAACCATCAAGTAATGAATGTATGATTTTTACTCGAGTTATCAATGCATCGCGCTCATCGGCGGTCATTAATAATTTTAATATATCAATTGAATAACCATCATTAAATGCTTGGTGTAATAGCTTAACGGTTTGTTGCCATTCGTTAGTTTTCATTATAGTCACCATTAATATTGTTTATTAAATTCATGCTGAGTCAAAATATGTGGATTTTTTTTACCTAAAATTATTTGATAGATATAGTCATAAACTAAAACACTTTTCACGTAATTACGTGTTTCAGTAAATGGAATACTATCAATAAAAGCAACGGCATCAAGTTTTCCACCACTCTCTTTTAACCATCGTTTAACGCGATTAGGTCCAGCATTATAAGCAGCTGAAGATAATATCCGATTATTACCATTTTGTAGATAAACTGAATTTAAATAGTAACTACCCAATTGTATGTTGATTTCAGGATCGAACAGTTGTGTTGATGAAGTATAAGTAAGTAAGCCCATTTTTTTAGCTGTTTCTTTAGCGGTTGCAGGCATCAGTTGCATTAATCCTCTGGCTCCAGCTGAAGATTGTACCGAGGTATCAAGCGCACTTTCTTGACGAGAAATAGCTAAAGCATAAGAAAGAGGGATAGCTTTATCTTTTAGGGTATCATGGTATAAGTCTTGGTACATGATGGGCAAGCGTTCAGTCCAGTTATTCCATAATTTGCCTACAATCGTTGCTTGAATACTTAGATCACCCCAACCTTTATGTAAAGCATATTGAGCCAATTTTAGATATTCATTACTATCCACTTGATTGTTTAGCATATATCGCCATTCTCTGCTTGATTCTGGCAACATTCCTAAACTACGTAATTCATTAATTCTTTTCACAAATGGTTTATCATCAAACTTAGACTTTAATGCTGAAATTTCGGTATGAGTAATTTTTTTTGATTGATTATTAAGAGAATAATGTCGATCCAGCGTTTGCGCACTGATCATACCATAAAAACCACGTTTAGCTGTGAGTGTTTGTAAAATACTATTAGCTTCTTTTTTTCGATTATTTTTTAATAACACTCGTGCTTTCCAATATTGCCAATCTTCTTTTAATTGATCTTCTGGTGATAGTTGTTCTAACCAATAAGCAATATCCTTGTAATTATTTTCATCAATAGCTAAACGAATACGTTTTTCAACCAAAGATGAATCATGGCTTTTAGCAATATAATTATCTCGCCATTTAATTTGTTCATAAGTGGCTGAATCATTAAAGTAACGGTTTGCTAAACTTTTTTGCAATAAACTTTGTTCATTTTCATTTAATTTTTGCTGTTTGATGAATTGTGGTAATAAGGTCTCAGCTAATTCTATATCAACTTTAGTTAAACGAGAAAATGATGCTAAAATAATCTTTTTAGTAAAAGAACTCGCTTTAATATTTTTTGAAAAATCGTCTAATTTTCTCGGATTATCAAATAAAGCTAGTAAATTACTTTTAGTTGTTTTGTAATCCTCATCTAATAAATTTGCTAGATATCGAGCTAATTTTAAATTATTCGCTTCAACTGCCAATTCAATACGTAATAATATTAAATTGTTTGTTCGTTTACCGGCTTTAGCCCAAGCATTAAGTAATGGATCACATGCAGAAGAAAGATCTTTTCCTGTCATCCAAAGTGTTTCTACATCTTTAAAAACTGATTTATCTCCGTTTTTCATGAGTAAAGCATATTGGTAGCGACAATTAGAAGATATTGAATTATCTTTGGGGAATGAAATTATTGAACTCCAATCTTGGCGATTTGTTAACTCTTTCAAGTAGGATTGGGTTAAAGAGTTTGTTAAAGGAAAATCCTGATTTTTCTTTACAAAATCACTAACTACATCAGGGGAGACAACTTTTATATTTTTTTGAAAAAATTGCACAGCAGCGTAAGGATATAATGGATAATTTTTTATGGTTGCAAGTAATGTTTTTTGTTCTTGAAAATTTAACGATTGATAAGAGTTAATCCATTTTTGATAATTTTCTCGTAACATTTTTTGAGAATTATTTGCGAAAGCGTTACTTGTAAATATTAAACTTATTATCAATAAGTAACGTGATACCAATTTCATCCTTTTAGCTCCCATATGAATTTATCTAACTAGATTAGCATATTTCATTGTGTTTCGTCGATGATGAACTAAAAGGGGATAATTCCCACTAAAATAGTCAACTAAATACTTGACTAAAATAAAAGGATATATACAATAAATATTATAACACATAGGGGGATGATTAATGAAATTGACATCAAAAGGAAGATACGCGGTAACTGCAATGTTGGATGTAGCATTACATTCTGATTCAGGACCTGTATCACTTGCCGATATTTCAGAACGTCAAGAAATCTCACTTTCTTATCTTGAACAATTATTTGCGCGGTTACGAAAAAATGGTTTAGTAACCAGCGTTAGAGGCCCTGGTGGGGGTTATGTGCTGAGTCGGTCAATGGATCAAATTGCGATTAGCTCAATTGTAAAAGCCGTTGATGAGACGGTACATGCAACTAAGTGTCACGGTCAAGATGGCTGTCAAGGTGGTGTTAGATGTCTAACTCATACACTATGGAATGATTTAAGTGAGCGAATTGAAGACTTTTTAACCAGTATTACACTTAGCGAATTAGTCAATAATAATGAAGTTAAAGCCGTAGCTAATCGACAAAGTAATATACGACACGTCAGCATTAATTAAAAAATAAAATACAGAATTTGTTATTGGGAGTAATTAATGAAATTACCTATTTATATGGATTATGCAGCTACAACACCCGTTGATCCTAGAGTTGCTGAAAAAATGATGCAGTATTTAACACCAAATGGTATTTTTGGTAATCCTGCATCTCGTTCTCATAAATTTGGTTGGCAAGCCGAAGAAGCAGTTGATATTGCTCGAAATCAAATTGCAGATCTTATTGGTGCTGATTCCCGCGAAATTGTATTTACTTCTGGAGCAACGGAAGCTGATAACTTAGCTATTAAAGGTGCAGCGCATTTTAATAAAGCTAAAGGTAAACATATTATTACTTGTAAAACAGAACATAAAGCGGTACTTGATACTTGTCGTCAACTTGAACGTGAAGGTTATGAAGTGACTTATTTGGCTCCAGAGTCTAATGGGATACTGGATTTAGATAAACTTGCAGCAGCCATGCGCAGTGATACAACCGTTGTATCAATTATGCATGTCAATAATGAGACTGGTGTCATTCAAGATATCGAAAAAATTGGTGAGATGTGTCGTGAAAGAGGTATTGTTTTTCATGTTGACGCAACCCAAAGCGTCGGTAAATTACCCATTGATCTGTCTAAATTAAAAGTTGATCTTATGTCATTTTCTGGACATAAAATTTATGGGCCAAAAGGGATTGGTGGACTTTATGTTAGACGTAAACCTCGTGTTCGTATTGAAGCGCAAATGCATGGTGGTGGTCATGAGCGCGGTATGCGTTCTGGTACGTTGCCAGTGCATCAAATCGTTGGTATGGGCGAGGCATATCGTATAGCTAAAGAAGAAATGGCAACTGAAATGCCACGTTTATTAGCGTTAAAAAATCGCTTATGGAATGGCTTAAAAGATATCGAAGAAGTTTATCTTAATGGTTCTTTAGAACATAGTGTCCCTAATATATTAAATGTAAGCTTTGCTTATATTGAAGGTGAGTCACTTATGATGGCTTTAAAAGATTTAGCCGTATCATCCGGTTCAGCATGTACTTCTGCAAGTTTAGAACCATCTTATGTATTGAGAGCACTTGGCCTTAATGATGAACTTGCACATAGCTCAATTCGATTCTCATTTGGTCGATTTAGTACTGAAGAAGAAGTGGATTATGTTATTAAACTAATTAAAGATTCTATTGGTAAATTAAGGGAATTATCTCCACTTTGGGAAATGTTCAAAGATGGTGTTGATTTAAGCAAAATCAAATGGTCAGCCCATTAAAATTAGGAGTAAATTATGGCATACAGTGAAAAAGTAGTTGATCACTATGAAAACCCTCGTAATGTTGGTTCTTTTGATCAAAATGATCCTAATGTTGGTAGTGGCATGGTTGGTGCACCAGCATGTGGTGATGTTATGCGTTTACAAATCAAAGTAAATGATGACGGTATAATTGAAGATGCTAAATTTAAAACTTATGGTTGTGGTAGTGCAATTGCATCAAGTTCTTTAGTTACTGAGTGGATTAAAGGTAAATCTTTGGATGAAGCGCAAGCAATCAAAAATACAGATATTGCTAAAGAACTTGAGTTACCACCTGTTAAAATTCACTGTTCGCTTTTAGCGGAAGACGCAATTAAAGCAGCAATTGATGACTATAAAACTAAAAAAGGTCAAAGTTAATGGCAATTACACTAACAAATAGCGCCGCTAATCGTGTTCAGGCTTTTCTTGCCAATCGTGGAAAAGGGGTAGGGCTGCGGTTAGGCGTTAAAACATCAGGTTGCTCTGGTATGGCATATGTTTTAGAGTTTGCTGATATTATTAACGATGATGATAGTGTGTTTGAAGATAAAAATGTTAAAGTCATTGTTGATAAAAAAAGTTTGGTTTATATCGATGGTACCGAACTGGATTTTGTTAAAGAAGGATTAAACGAAGGTTTTAAATTTAATAATCCCAATGCACAAAATGAATGTGGCTGCGGTGAAAGCTTTAATGTGTAATTGGGGTAATGAACATGCCTAATTACTTTGAACTATTTGATTTACCTGTTAAGCTACCAGTAGATGTTTCGTTACTAACAGCGCATTATCAACAATTACAAAGACAATATCATCCAGATAATTTTGCCACTGCTAATGATAACGATAAAATGGTGATGGTACAAAAATCAGCAATGATTAATGACGGTTATCATACATTGAAAAATCCTATTAAAGCTGCTGAACATTTGTTGTATCTGCAAGGTTTTGATGTGGCAACTGAGCAAAATATTATTCATGATGCTGATTTTTTAATGGAACAATTTGTTTTACGTGAAAAATTAGAAGATATTGAAAGTCAGGATAATTTTGTTATATTAGATGACTTTCATTCGGAAGTTTTTGCGCGTCAACGTGATGTTTATAAAGAATTATTAGAATTTATTAACAAACAAGATTGGGAAGCAGCCCTTAATCAAATCTTTAAAATCCGCTATTTAACTAGATTGATAGAACAAATCGAAAAGTTACAAGAAAAACAATATGCTTTATAATTTTAGTTAAGCATATATCAATTAGAGACAATTCAAATGGTATTATTACAAATTAGTGAACCAGGACAGACACCTGAACCACATCAGCGCCGTTTAGCTGTGGGAATTGATTTGGGGACAACTAATTCACTAGTTGCTACTGTGCGTAGCGGACAAACCGAAGTGTTACCAGATTTGGATAATGATTTTCTATTACCTTCAGTTGTTCATTACGGCTTAGATGTTGATGATAATCTTGTTATTACCGTTGGAAAGCATGCAAAATCTAATGCTGTAAATGATCCTCAAAACACGGTGAGTTCTGTTAAACGGTTAATGGGTAGAAACTTATCTGATGTTGATGCTGTACATTTTCCTTATACTTTTTCACAAACGGATAATGGTGTTCCATTATTGAATTTGCCTAATAATCAAGTTAACCCAATACAAGTCTCCTCGGAAATTTTGATCGCTTTAGCTCAACGTGCAAAACAGAGTTTAGGTGGTGAAATTGATGGTGCTGTAATTACAGTGCCAGCTTATTTTGATGACGCGCAACGGCAAGCAACTAAAGATGCGGCTAAATTAGCTGGGCTGCATGTTTTAAGATTATTAAATGAACCAACTGCTGCTGCTATCGCTTATGGTTTGGATACTGGCAAAGAAGGCGTTATTGCAGTTTATGATTTAGGTGGCGGTACATTTGATATTTCTATTTTGCGTCTACATAAAGGGGTATTTGAAGTTTTAGCAACCGGTGGTGATTCAGCTCTAGGTGGTGATGATTTTGACCGATTGCTTGCTGATTATTTAAAAAATCAATTAGGTTTAGAAAATAATACTGATCCTTATATAAACCAAAAAATTATCGATGAAACAGTTAAAATAAAAATAGCATTAAGTCAGCAAGACTTAGCTTTAGCTAATATAGAAGGTCAATCTTTAACTATAACGCGTCAACAATTTCAAGACTTAATTGAACCTTTAGTTAAACGAACTTTGGCGGTTTGTCGCCGAGCATTAAGAGATGCTGAAATCAATATTGATGAAGTGGTTGAAGTTGTCATGGTCGGTGGATCAACTCGTGTCCCTTTAGTTCGACAATTAGTCGGTGATTTTTTTAGAAAAGAGCCTTTAACTTCCATTGATCCTGATAAAGTTGTTGCTATTGGTGCGGCAATACAAGCTGATATTCTGGTTGGTAATAAGCCCGATTCAGATATGTTATTGCTTGATGTTATTCCTTTATCTTTAGGAATAGAAACAATGGGGGAATTAGTGGAAAAAATCATCCCTCGTAACAGCACAATACCCTGTGCAAGAGCTCAAGAATTTACCACATTTAAAGATGGCCAAACAGCTATGATGATTCATGTGTTACAAGGCGAGCGTGAAAGTGTTGCAGATTGCCGCTCGTTAGCTCGTTTTACGCTAAGAGGTATTCCCCCAATGCCTGCTGGCGGAGCACATATTCGTGTTACTTTTCAAGTTGATGCTGATGGTTTATTAAATGTTACTGCAATGGAAAAATCAACAGGTGTTGAAGCTGCGATTCAAGTTAAGCCATCTTATGGTCTAACTGATAATGAAATTGCTAACATGATTCAAGATTCAATCAATTATGCCCAGCAAGATAAACAAGTAAGAATGCTTGCCGAACAAAAGGTTGAAGCGGCTAGAGTACTAGAGAGTTTACAAAGTGCTTTAGATAAAGATGCTGATCTATTAAATGAGCAACAGCTTAATCAGATTTTAATCGCTAAGCATCAGTTACAGGCCGTAAGTGAATTAGATGATAGTGATGCTATAAAAAAGCATATTAAGATTGTTGATAATATGACACAAGAGTTTGCTGCTAAACGTATGGATAGATTAATTCGTCAAGCCTTAACTGGCCATAAAGTTGATGATATTTAACAAACGAGATTATTATGCCCAAAATTACATTTTTACCTAATGCTGATCTTTGCCCTGAAGGCAAAACAGTTGAAGCTGAAGAAGGTGAATCTATTTTAGAAGTTGCACTTCGTAATGATATTGAAATTGAACATGCATGTGAAATGTCTTGTGCATGTTCAACATGCCATTGTATTGTTCGTAAAGGTTTTGATTCGCTAGAGGAAAGTGATGAACAAGAAGATGATATGCTTGATAAAGCTTGGGGAGTCGAGCCTCATAGTCGACTAAGTTGCCAAGCTCGAGTTGCTGATGAAGATCTTGAAGTTGAAATTCCAAGATATAGTTTAAATCATGCCAAAGAAGATCATTAAAAAGACCGCCATAATGGCGGTTTTATCTATCACAATTTGATTTAAATTTCTGCAAAGCGCTTTTCTTTCCTTAAATAATCTATTTTAAAAAAGGATGTTTGAAGAATGATATATTGTAATTAAATTCACTCTTCAAGCGTCAGAACTCGTAATTATACCTATTATTTAAAAAATGTTTGTTAGTTAAATAATTATCTACATACTTTATTAATTACTCCTTGCATTCATTTATAATTTACGTATAATTGACGCACTTTGTTTGTTGATTTTTCAACAGCAAATGCGTATAAAGATATAGTTAATATATAATGTATTGAATTATATCAACAATACTCCCGATTTGGGGGTTACGAAAAGAACGGATTACACTCTCCTGTCAATCGAAACAGGGTAGGAGGAGTAGTCTTTTGTTATAACTTTTAAATAATGGAGCTCTGGTCTCATGTCGAACCAAAGAATCCGTATCCGGTTAAAAGCGTTTGATCATCGTTTGATTGATCAATCAACTGCTGAAATTGTAGAAACTGCGAAGCGCACAGGTGCGCAAGTTCGTGGTCCTATTCCATTACCGACACGCAAAGAGCGTTTCACTGTATTGATTTCTCCGCACGTAAATAAAGATGCGCGAGATCAATATGAGATTCGCACTCACAAACGTCTAGTTGATATTGTTGAGCCAACTGAAAAAACAGTTGATGCCTTAATGCGTCTAGATCTTGCTGCCGGTGTTGATGTGCAGATCAGTTTAGGTTAATCCTAAGCTGAATGATTGAGAGGTCGAAACAATGATTGGTTTAATCGGTCGTAAAGTGGGAATGACACGAATCTTCACTGAAGAAGGTGTTTCTATTCCCGTCACCGTAGTAGAAGTTCAAAGCAACCGCGTTACTCAAGTTAAAACTCTTGAGAATGATGGTTATCAAGCTATTCAGGTTACTACTGGCAGCAAAAAAGCAAGCCGCGTAAATAAACCTGAAGCAGGTCATTTCGCTAAGGCTGGCGTTGAAGCTGGTCGTGGTCTATGGGAATTCCGTTTTGAAGAAGGCGAATTTACTGTAGGTCAAAGTATTAACGTTGATATTTTCACTGACGTTAAAAAAGTTGATGTTACTGGAACATCTAAAGGTAAAGGTTATGCTGGTGTAACTAAACGCTGGAATTTCCGTACTCAAGATGCAACTCATGGTAACTCTTTGGCACACCGTGGTCATGGCTCTATCGGTCAAAACCAAACTCCAGGTAAAGTGTTCAAAGGTCGTAAAATGGCAGGTCACTTAGGTAATGAACGTGTAACTGTTCAAAACTTAGATATTGTGCGTGTTGATGCAGAACGTAACCTTTTATTAATTAAAGGTGCTGTTCCAGGCGCAATCAATAGTGACGTAATTGTTAAACCGGCAATCAAGGCTTAACGTCGAGGAGATAGAGATGGAATTAGTAGTAAAAGACGCGCAAGCGCTTTCTGTTTCCGAAACTACCTTCGGACGTGAGTTTAATGAAGCGTTAGTTCACCAAGTAGTTGTTGCTTATGCATCTGCTGCTCGTCAAGGCTCTCGCGCACAAAAAACTCGTGCAGAAATCGCTGGTTCAGGTAAAAAACCATGGCGTCAAAAAGGCACTGGTCGTGCTCGTTCAGGTTCTATTAAGAGCCCAATCTGGCGTAGTGGTGGTGTGACATTTGCAGCAAAACCACAAGATCATAGCCAAAAAGTTAACCGTAAAATGTATCGTGGTGCATTAAAGAGTATTTTCTCTGAATTAGTGCGTCAAGAACGTTTAGTTGTGGTTGAAACATTCACTGTTGAAGCACCTAAGACTAAATTATTAACTCAGAAATTAAATGATATGAACCTTAATGATGTTCTTATTATTACTTCTGATGTTGATGAAAATCTTTTCTTAGCAGCACGTAACTTACATAAAGTTGATGTGCGTGATGTGGCAGGTATTGATCCAGTTAGTTTGATTGCATTTGACAAAGTGGTTATCACTGTTGATGCTGTTAAACAAGTAGAGGAGATGTTAGCATGATTCGTGAAGAGCGTCTGCTTAAAGTCCTGCGAGCACCACATATTTCTGAAAAAGCATCTATTTCAATGGAAAAAACAAATACATTAGTATTGAAAGTTGCTAAAGATGCTACTAAGAGAGAGATTAAAGCCGCAGTTGAACAACTATTTGAAGTTAAAGTAGATGGCGTTAATACACTTGTTGTTAAAGGCAAAGTTAAACGTCGTGGTCAACAAATCGGTCGCCGTAGCGACTGGAAAAAAGCTTACGTTACTTTAGCAGAAGGTCAAAATTTAGACCTTGCTGGCGTCGCTGAGTAATTCGGAGGAGTAAGAACAATGGCAGTTGTTAAGTGTAAACCTACATCTCCGGGTCGTCGCCACGTTGTTAAAGTGGTTAACCCAGAGTTGCATAAAGGTAAGCCTTATGCACCGTTGCTTGATTCAAAAAGCAAAACTGGTGGTCGCAATAATAATGGTCGTATCACTACCCGTCATATCGGTGGTGGTCATAAACAACATTATCGTATTGTTGACTTTAAGCGTAATAAAGATGGTATTCCAGCAGTTGTTGAACGTTTGGAATATGATCCAAACCGTAGTGCAAATATTGCATTGGTTTTATATAAAGACGGTGAACGTCGTTATATTTTAGCGCCTAAAGGCTTAAAAGCAGGTGATCAGATCCAATCTGGTGTTGATGCATCAATTAAAACAGGTAACTGTTTACCGATGCGCAATATTCCAGTCGGTTCTACCGTGCATAATATTGAAATGAAACCAGGTAAAGGCGGACAACTTGCTCGCTCTGCTGGTAGTTATGTTCAAATCGTTGCGCGTGATGGTGCTTATGTAACATTACGTCTACGTTCAGGTGAAATGCGTAAAGTGTTATCTGATTGCCGTGCCACCATTGGTGAAGTTGGTAACTCAGAACATATGCTTCGCGTATTAGGTAAAGCGGGTGCAGCGCGTTGGCGTGGTGTTCGTCCTACTGTTCGTGGTACAGCAATGAACCCGGTAGACCATCCACATGGTGGTGGTGAAGGTCGTAACTTTGGTAAACATCCTGTGTCTCCATGGGGTCAAAAAGCCAAAGGATTGAAAACGCGTAGCAACAAACGTACTGATAAGTATATTGTTCGCCGTCGCAATAAGAAATAATTAATATAGAGGATTAGCTATGCCACGTTCTCTCAAGAAGGGTCCTTTTATTGACCTACACTTGCTGAAGAAGGTAGAGAAAGCGGTGGAAAGCGGGGACAAGAAACCAATTCGTACTTGGTCCCGTCGTTCAACGATCTTTCCTAATATGATCGGTTTGACCATCGCTGTCCATAATGGTCGTCAGCACGTTCCAGTTTATGTTTCCGACGAAATGGTTGGTCATAAATTGGGTGAATTCGCGCCGACTCGTACTTATCGCGGCCACGCGGCTGATAAGAAAGCTAAGAAGAAATAAGTAGGAGAAAGAGATGGAAACAATTGCAAAGTATCGCCACGCTCGTTCTTCTGCGCAAAAAGTTCGCTTAGTTGCAGATCTTATTCGCGGTAAGAATGTGTCTCAGGCACTTGATATTTTAACGTACACCAATAAAAAAGCGGCTGTACTTGTTAAAAAAGTATTAGAATCTGCTATTGCTAATGCAGAGCATAACGATGGTGCTGATATTGATGATCTAAAAGTTGCGAAAATTTTCGTAGATGAAGGCCCAACCATGAAGCGTATTATGCCTCGTGCGAAAGGTCGTGCAGATCGAATTTTGAAGCGTACGAGTCACATCACCGTGATCGTCTCAGATCGCTAGGCTGGAGAATAGCAATGGGTCAAAAAGTAAATCCAAATGGTATCCGACTAGGCATCGTCAAGCCTTGGACATCTACATGGTATTCGGGTACAAAGACATTCGCTGATAATTTAGAAAGTGATTTTAGAGTGCGTGAATTCTTGAACAAAGAATTAGCACAAGCATCAATCTCTAAGATTGTAATCGATCGTTCAGCAGAAACTAACGTTCGCATTACTATTCACACTGCTCGTCCAGGTATTGTGATTGGTAAAAAAGGTGAGGACGTTGAAAAATTACGTAATGCCGTAGCTTCTATTGTCAATAAATATAAAGACAAGAGAGAAAAACGTGATGTTGCAGTACAAATTAATATTGCCGAAGTTCGTAAACCTGAACTTGATGCTAAATTAGTTGCTGACAGCATTACTTCTCAGTTAGAACGCCGTGTTATGTTCCGCCGAGCTATGAAACGTGCGGTTCAAAACGCAATGAAAGCGGGTGCTAAAGGTATCAAAGTTGAAGTAAGTGGTCGTTTAGGCGGCGCTGAAATCGCTCGTAGTGAATGGTATCGTGAAGGTCGAGTACCTTTACATACATTACGTGCTGACATCGACTATGGTTTGTCTGAAGCATTAACAACCTATGGTATTATTGGTGTTAAAGTGTGGATCTTCAAAGGTGAGATCCTTGGTGGTATGGCTGCCGTTGAACAAGCAGAGAAACAACCTGCTGCTCAACCGAAAAAGCAGCGCAAAGGCCGAAAACAATAAGGAGCGTCGCTGATGTTACAACCAAAGCGTACAAAATTCCGTAAAGTGCACAAGGGCCGCAATCGTGGTCTTGCTGTAAGTACTGACGTTAGTTTCGGTACATTCGGTCTTAAGGCTGTGGGTCGTGGTCGTTTGACTGCGCGCCAGATCGAAGCGGCACGTCGTGCAATGACTCGTGCAGTTAAGCGTCAAGGTAAAATCTGGATTCGAGTTTTCCCTGATAAACCAATTACTGAAAAACCACTTGAAGTGCGTATGGGTAAAGGTAAGGGTAACGTTGAATACTGGGTTGCTCAGATTCAACCAGGTAAAGTCCTTTATGAAATGGACGGAGTACCGGAAGAAGTTGCTCGTGAAGCATTTGCGTTGGCAGCTGCAAAACTGCCAATTAAAACCACCTTTGTGATTAAGACGGTGATGTAAATGAAAGCAAAAGAGCTACGCGAAAAAAGCGTTGAAGAGTTAAATACTGAACTTCTTAATTTATTACGTGAGCAATTTAACTTACGTATGCAATTATCTGGGGGTCAGTTGAAACAGACTCATATGTTAAAACAAGTGCGTCGTAATATTGCACGAGTTAAAACGTTATTAACTGAGAAGGCGGGTGCGTAATATGACTACTGAAGTAAAAATTCGTACTCAGCAAGGTCGTGTTATTAGCGACAAAATGGATAAATCTATTACTGTAGCTATTGAACGTAAAGTGAAGCATCCGTTATATGGTAAGTTCATTAAACGTACGACTAAATTGCATGTACATGATGAAAACAACGAGTGTGGTATTGGTGATACTGTAGAAATTAAAGAGTGTCGTCCATTATCAAAAACCAAATCTTGGACTCTTGTTCGAATCGTTGAAAAAGCGGTTAGTTAATCTATTTGATTAAAAACTGCACATAATATAATAAACGGCTCGACGGCCGTTTATTTTATGCTATCCATTTTATTTGAGTGGTGTTATACTATGCGCCCTCACGTAAGTGGGTTTTTGGTTGTCTATTCTTATCCATGGAAGTTGAGGTGGATGAAGGTAGATTAGACAATAATTAATTTATACGGAGCATTAAAATGATCCAAGAACAGACTAGGCTAGATGTTGCCGATAACTCTGGCGCACGTAGCGTAATGTGTATCAAGGTTCTCGGTGGATCGCACCGTCGTTATGCAGCGGTAGGTGATATCATCAAAGTTACTATCAAAGAAGCAATTCCACGTGGTAAAGTTAAGAAAGGTGATGTACTTAAAGCTGTGGTAGTGCGCACTAGAAAAGGTGTTCGTCGCCCTGATGGATCTGTCATTCGTTTCGATCGCAATGCTTGTGTTATTTTAAATAATAACAGTGAGCAACCGATTGGTACGCGTATTTTTGGACCGGTCACTCGTGAACTTCGTTCTGAGAAGTTTATGAAGATCATTTCATTAGCACCAGAAGTACTGTAAGGAGCGGGTAATGGCAGCGAAAATCCGTCGAGAAGATGAAGTTATCGTGTTAACTGGTAAAGATAAAGGTAAACGCGGTAAAGTAAGAAGCGTTTTGTCTACTGGCAAAGTGATTGTTGAAGGTATTAATTTGGTGAAAAAACACCAAAAACCTGTACCTGCATTAAATCAAGATGGTGGAATTGTTGAGAAAGAAGCAGCTATTAATGTTTCTAACGTAGCAATTTTCAACCCAGCTACAGGCAAAGCAGATCGCGTAGGCTTTCGTATTGAAGACGGCAAAAAAGTCCGTTTTTATAAGTCTACTAATGAATTAATCAAATAAGTAATTTGGAGTGTACGATGGCGAAACTGCATGATTACTACAAAGCACAGGTAGTAAATAAACTGCAAGAACAGTTTGGCTACAAATCTGTCATGCAAGTCCCTCGGATCGAAAAGATCACCTTGAATATGGGTGTGGGTGAAGCAATTACTGATAAAAAATTATTAGATAATGCTGTTGCAGATTTAGCTGCAATCAGTGGTCAAAAACCACTAGTCACTAAAGCACGCAAATCAGTTGCTGGTTTTAAAATCCGTCAAGGGTATCCTATTGGTTGTAAAGTCACTTTACGTGGCGAACGCATGTGGGAATTTTTTGAACGTCTAGTTTATATTGCTCTTCCTCGTACTCGAGATTTTCGTGGTTTAAGCGCGAAATCTTTCGATGGTCGTGGTAACTATAGCATGGGTGTTCGTGAACAAATCGTTTTCCCTGAAATCGATTATGATAAAGTTGATCGTGTTCGTGGTTTAGATATTACTATCACTACTACTGCACAATCAGATGAAGAAGGCCGAGCTTTATTATCTGCCTTTAACTTCCCATTTCGTAAGTAAGGTAGGGCATAATGGCTAAACAATCAATGATTGAACGCGACAAAAAACGCGTAAAGCTAGCAGAAAAATATTTTGCAAAGCGTCAAGAATTAAAAGCGATTATCTCTGATCTTAATGCATCAGATGAAGATCGTTGGAATGCAGTGCTTAAATTGCAAACGCTTCCTCGTGATTCTAGTCCATCACGTCAACGTCGTCGTTGTCGTCAAACTGGTCGTCCTCATGGCGTCCTTCGTAAGTTTGGTTTAAGCCGTATTAAGGTTCGTGAATCAGCCATGCGTGGTGAGATTCCTGGTCTTAAAAAGGCAAGTTGGTAATCAGGGGAGTGTTATAGATGAGCATGCAAGATCCTATAGCAGATATGTTGACCCGTATTCGTAACGGTCAAGCTGCGAATAAAGTTGCAGTCACCATGCCTTCCTCTAAGCTAAAAGTGGCAATTGCCAATGTGCTAAAAGAAGAAGGTTATATCGGGGACTTTAAAATTGTTGGTGACACTAAGCCAGAATTGGAAATTACTTTAAAATATTTCCAAGGTAAAGCTGTTGTAGAAAGTATTAAACGTGTTAGCCGTCCAGGTTTACGTATTTATAAACGTAAAGATGAATTGCCAAAAGTTATGGCTGGACTAGGTATCGCAGTTGTTTCTACTTCTAAAGGTGTTATGACTGATCGTGCAGCACGCCAAGCAGGTCTTGGTGGTGAAATTATCTGCTACGTAGCGTAAGGGAGAAAAAAATGTCTCGTGTTGCAAAAGCACCTGTCGTTGTTCCTGCTGGCGTAGAGGTAAAACTCAATGGTCAGGTAATTACGATTAAAGGTAAAAATGGCGAGTTATCTCGCACAATAAATAATGCTGTTGTAATTAATCAAGAAGAAGGTCAAATTAAATTTGGTCCTCGTGATGGTTTTGCAGATGCTTGGGCTCAAGCTGGAACTGCACGTGCATTGGTTAACGCAATGGTTATTGGTGTTACTGAAGGTTTTACGAAAAAACTTCAGTTAGTTGGTGTCGGCTATCGTGCACAAGTTAAAGGTAATGCGATTGGTTTATCTCTTGGATATTCTCATCCAATTGAACATGAATTACCAGCTGGTGTAAAAGCTGAATGTCCTTCACAAACTGAAATCGTACTAACAAGTGCGGATAAACAGTTAATTGGACAAGTTGCAGCAGATATCCGTGCTTATCGTCGTCCTGAGCCTTATAAAGGTAAAGGTGTTCGTTACGCAGATGAAGTTGTGCGTACTAAAGAAGCTAAGAAAAAGTAAGGTAACACTATGGATAAGAAATCAGCTCGTATCCGTCGTGCAACTAAAGCGCGTCGCAAGATGCATGAACTACTTGCAACTCGCTTGGTGGTTCACCGCACTCCGCGTCATATTTATGCGCAGATTATCGCACCAAACGGATCAGAAGTACTGGCAGCAGCTTCTACGTTAGAAAAAGCTATCAGTGAAAGTTTAAAATACACTGGAAACAAAGATGCAGCGGCAGCAGTTGGTAAAGCAATTGCAGAACGTGCATTAGCGAAAGATATCAAAGAAGTTTCATTTGATCGTTCAGGTTTCCAATATCATGGTCGAGTTCAGGCGCTAGCAGATGCTGCTCGCGAAGCTGGCCTACAGTTCTAAGGTAGGAGTTAAAGATGTCAAACATCGAAAAACAAGCTGGTGAACTGCAGGAAAAATTAATCGCAGTTAACCGAGTTTCTAAAACCGTAAAAGGTGGTCGTATTTTTAGTTTTTCTGCACTAACAGTAGTTGGTGACGGTAATGGCCGCGTAGGTTTTGGATATGGTAAAGCACGTGAAGTGCCTGCAGCAATCCAAAAAGCAATGGAAAAAGCACGTCGTAATATGATTAATGTTGCTTTAAATAACGATACTTTACAGCATCCAGTTAAAGGTGCTCATACTGGGTCTCGTGTTTATATGCAACCAGCATCAGAAGGTACTGGTATCATCGCTGGTGGTGCAATGCGCGCTGTTTTAGAAGTTGCAGGAGTTCGTAACGTTCTAGCTAAAGCATATGGTTCAACTAACCCAATTAATGTGGTTCGTGCGACGATTGATGGCTTAGAAAATATGAAATCACCAGAAATGGTTGCTGCTAAACGTGGTAAAACCGTCGAAGAAATTTTGGGGTAATTAGCCATGGCAAAAACAATTAAAATTACACAAACTCGTAGTTCTATTGGTCGTCTACCGAAGCATAAAGCAACGTTAGTTGGTCTAGGATTACGTCGTATTGGTCATACTGTTGAGCGTGAGGATACTCCTGCGATTCGCGGTATGGTAAACCAAGTTTATTACATGGTTAAAGTTGAGGAGTAATAGTAATGCGTTTAAATACTTTATCTCCTGCTGAAGGTTCAAAGCATGCACCTAAACGTGTAGGTCGAGGCATTGGTTCTGGATTAGGTAAAACTGGTACTCGTGGTATTAAAGGTCAAAAATCTCGTTCAGGTGGTGGCGTACGTCGCGGCTTTGAAGGTGGTCAAATGCCTTTATATCGTCGTTTACCAAAATTTGGTTTTACCTCACGTAAAGCTCAAGTTACAGCTCAAGTTCGTCTTTCAGATTTAATGAAAGTTGAAGGTGATATTGTTGACCTAAATAGCTTAAAAGTCGCTAATGTGATTAATTCACAAATCGAGTACGCAAAAATTATGTTATCTGGTGAAGTAACTAAACCTGTAACTGTTCGCGGTATTCGAGTGACTAAAGGTGCTAAAGCTGCAATTGAAGCTGCTGGCGGAAAAATTGAGGAATAATTAGAAAGATGGCAAAGCAACCAGGATTAGATTTTCAAAGTACACGAGGCGGTAGCGGCGAGCTTAAAAGACGTTTATTATTTGTGCTTTTAGCGCTTATTGTTTTCCGTCTTGGTTCTTACGTTCCGGTTCCTGGTATTGATACTAAAGCGTTATCGGACTTACTAGAACAAGCATCATCTAATGGTATTGTAGGTATGTTCAATATGTTCTCTGGTGGTGCTTTAAGCCGTGCTTCGATTTTTGCTTTAGGGATAATGCCTTATATTTCTGCATCAATTATTGTGCAATTATTAACGGCCATTAGCCCTAAACTTGCAGAATTGAAGAAAGAAGGTGAGTCAGGTCGTAAGAAAATTAGTCAGTACACTCGTTACGGCACATTGGCTTTGGCGATGGTACAAGCTGTTGGTATTGCGACTGGTTTACCTAATATTCCTGGTTATGGTCAAGTGGTCATTGATCCAGGATTTTCTTTCTATTTTATTGCATCGGTTAGCTTAGTTACTGGCACTATGTTTCTTATGTGGTTGGGTGAACAGATCACGGAACGCGGTGTAGGTAATGGTATTTCAATCATTATCTTTGCTGGTATCGTTGCAGGTCTTCCTCATGCAATCTATGAAACGATTGAACAAGCTCGTTCTGGTTCATTGCATCCGATTTTATTATTAGTCGTGGCAGCATTAGTGGTTGGTGTGACTTATTTTGTTGTATTTGTTGAACGTGGTCAACGTCGTATCGTTGTCAATTATGCTCAACGTCAACAAGGTCGTAGAGTTTATGCGGCACAAAGCACACATTTACCATTGAAAATCAATATGGCAGGCGTTATCCCTGCAATATTTGCTTCAACAATTGTTATGTTACCATCGATGATGGCTTCTTGGTTTCAAGGAGATGGTGAAGGATGGAGATATATCATTGTTCTTATCGGACAATACTTCTCTCATGACCAACCATTATATATAATCTTTTTTGCAGCAGCGATTATCTTCTTTTGTTTCTTTTATACGGCGTTGGTTTTCAACCCAAGAGAGACAGCAGATCAGCTAAAAAAATCTGGTGCATTTATTCCAGGTATCCGTCCAGGTGAACAAACATCTAAATATATCGACAAAGTAATGACTCGTTTAACGCTGGTTGGCGCAATCTACATTACTTTTGTATGTTTGGTTCCAATGTTTATGACAAGTGCAATGAAAGTTCCGGTTCAATTTGGTGGAACTTCTTTATTAATTGTGGTTGTTGTAATCATGGATTTTATGGCACAAGTACAGACTTTAATGATGCCAAATCGTTATGAGTCAGTGTTAAAGAAAGCGAATCTTAAAGGCTACGGCCGATAAGTTAGCCAGAAGTTACGGAGAAAAACATGAAAGTTCGTGCTTCAGTCAAGAAATTATGCAGAAATTGTAAAATCATTAAACGTAATGGCATTGTTCGTGTTATTTGCGTTGAAGGTAAACATAAACAACGTCAAGGCTAATTATTTGGTCGCGAAGTTGTAACTTTTGCATATTTTACTTGCCAAAGTATAGTAAAGCTGGCTAGAATAGCCAGCCTAAATTTATTTGTAAAATCGCTGTTTGAGTATCCTGAAAACGGGCTTTTCAGTATGGTGATTTTACTAAACATTAACAATAAAGGAGTGCATAGTGGCCCGTATAGCAGGCATTAACATTCCTGATCAGCAACATGCTGTAATTGCATTACAAGCAATTTATGGTATCGGAAATACCCGCGCTAAGACAATTTGTGCTGAAGCTGGTATTCCAGAACATGTTAAGATCAGAGAACTATCTGAAGATCAGATTGAAAAGTTACGTGAACAAGTCGCTAAATTCACAGTTGAAGGTGATTTGCGTCGTGAAGTAACTATGAGTATCAAGCGTTTATTAGACCTTGGTTGTTATCGTGGCATGCGTCACCGTCGTGGACTTCCGGTTCGTGGTCAACGCACTAAGACTAACGCTCGTACCCGTAAGGGACCGCGTAAGCCAATCAAGAAATAATTGAGGTATAATTAAATGGCAAAGACACCTGTTCGTACACGTAAACGTGTTAAAAAGCAAGTTTCTGATGGTATAGCTCATATTCATGCATCATTTAACAATACAATCGTAACTATTACCGATCGTCAAGGTAATGCGTTGGGTTGGGCAACCGCTGGTGGTTCTGGTTTCCGTGGCTCTCGTAAGTCAACACCTTTTGCAGCTCAAGTAGCAGCAGAACGTTGTGCTGAAGCCGTCAAAGATTACGGAATCAAGAATCTGGAAGTTATGGTAAAAGGACCTGGTCCTGGTCGTGAGTCAACAATTCGTGCATTAAATGCAGCGGGTTATCGCATCACTAATATTACTGATGTTACTCCGATTCCTCATAACGGTTGTCGTCCACCAAAGAAACGTCGTGTTTAATTTTGTTAAACATTGAATGTTTAGGATTATTGGAGAAATAAAATGGCAAGATATTTGGGACCAAAGCTCAAATTAAGTCGTCGTGAAGGTACAGATTTATTCCTTAAATCTGGAGTCCGAGCGGTTGATAGTAAATGTAAATTAGAACAAGCTCCTGGACAACATGGTGCGCGTAAACCGCGTTTATCAGATTATGGTGTTCAGTTACGTGAGAAACAAAAAGTTAGACGTATTTATGGAATCTTAGAACGTCAATTCCGTAATTATTACAAAAATGCTGCGCGTATTAAAGGCAATACCGGGGAAAACCTACTTGGTCTTTTAGAGCGTCGTTTAGATAACGTTGTTTATCGTATGGGATTTGGTGCAACTCGTGCTGAAGCTCGTCAATTAGTTAGTCATAAAGCTGTTCTTGTTAATGGTCAGGTAGTGAACATTGCTTCTTATCAGGTTTCACCAGAAGATGTAATTAGTGTTCGCGAAAAATCAAAAAAACAAGCACGTATTAAAGCCGCTTTAGAGTTAGCTGAACAACGTGAAAAACCAACATGGTTAGAAGTTGATGCTAGCAAAATGGAAGGTGTATTTAAACGCTTACCAGAACGTTCAGATTTATCTGCTGACATCAACGAACATTTGATCGTCGAACTTTACTCTAAGTAAAGTTTAGCACTTAAGAGAGGACATAATGCAGGGTTCTGTAACAGAGTTTTTAAAACCTCACCTAGTTGATGTTGTTCAATACAGTCAAACTCATGCTAAAGTGACTTTAGAGCCACTTGAGCGTGGTTTTGGTCATACTTTAGGTAATGCACTACGCCGCATTTTATTATCATCTATGCCGGGACATGCAGTAACCGAAGTTGAAATTGACGGTGTTCTGCATGAGTACAGTACTAAAGAAGGCGTTCAAGAAGATGTGCTTGATATTTTGCTTAATTTAAAAAAATTAGCGGTTCGAGTGCATAATAAAGATGATGTTATGCTGACTTTAAATAAATCAGGTATTGGTGCTGTAACTGCATCTGATATCACTCACGATGGTGATGTTGAAATTGTTAATCCTGATTTAGTAATTTGTCATCTTACTGATGCCAATGCTTCAATTAGTATGCGTATTCGTGTACAACGAGGACGTGGTTATGTCCCTGCTTCTGCTCGTGTCAAGTCAGAAGATGAAGATCGACCAATTGGTCGTTTGTTAGTTGACGCATGTTATAGTCCTGTTGAGCGTATCGCTTATTCTGTCGATGCTGCTCGTGTGGAACAGCGTACAGATTTAGACAAACTTGTTATCGATATGGAAACAAATGGTACTATCGATCCTGAAGAGTCTATCCGTCGTGCATCAACAATTTTGGCTGAACAACTTGAAGCTTTCGTTGATCTACGTGATGTACGTCAACCAGAAGTTAAAGAAGATAAACCGGAGTTCGATCCAATTCTTTTACGTCCAGTAGATGACTTGGAATTAACCGTTCGGTCTGCTAATTGCTTAAAAGCAGAAGCAGTTCATTATATTGGTGATTTAGTGCAACGTACTGAAGTTGAGTTGCTTAAAACTCCTAATCTTGGTAAGAAATCACTTACTGAAATTAAGGATGTGCTCGCATCTCGTGGTTTATCTTTAGGCATGCGTCTTGAGAATTGGCCACCAGCAAGTATTGTTGAAGACTAAGATAAAATTTATAAGAAGGATAAAGTTATGCGCCATCGTAAAAGTGGTCGTCAACTGAACCGAAATAGCAGCCATCGTCAAGCAATGTTTCGTAACATGACTAGTTCACTTGTTGAACATGAAATCATCAAAACTACATTGCCTAAAGCAAAAGAGTTGCGTCGTGTTGTTGAACCGTTAATTACGCTAGCCAAAAGCGATAGCGTAGCTAATCGCCGTTTGGCATTTGCTCGTATCCGTGATAAAGATACAGTGAAAAAATTATTTTCAGATTTAGGTCCACGTTTTGCTACCCGTCCAGGCGGTTATGTACGTATTCTTAAATGTGGTTTCCGTGATGGAGATAATGCTCCAATGGCTTATATTGAATTAGTTGATCGCCCTGCGGTAGAAGAAGCAGAAGCAGCAGCTGAATAATTATAAAATCATTGTGTACAAAAACCGGCTATATGCCGGTTTTTTATTAGTAAAATAAATTTTCTGTTTTATAAGAGATTTAATTCTTAAGCAATGACTTATTAATTTTATTATTGAGTTTTGAGTTGTAAATTAAAAGGGAATCCCTATAAGATACAGCAACATACATTAATAATGTGGCGGAGGGGTCTCTTCAGACAAGCTAGCAATATTTGATACTTGTGTTGCTTGAAGTTTTTGCGACAATAATGTTAATTGTTCTTTAAGTTTACTGATATCAGATTGTAGATTAACCACCATCTGATTTAATTCTTCAATGGTCATTTCTTGAAATGCAACTTTTGTTTCTAGTAATTCTAATTGATGTTTCATAAAGTGTTTTTGTGGATTCTATTCAATTTTTCATATTGTAAGTAAAAAGACCTATGAAATCCATCCTCGTTCGGCAAAAGAGACGTATTCCCCCTTACCTATTACAAGATGATCAACAATTCGGATATCAATTAGTTCACAAACTTGCTCTATTTTTTGAGTTAATATACGATCAGCTTGACTTGGTTCAGCCATTCCAGATGGATGATTATGCGCTAAAATCAAACCCGCAGCATTATGTTGCAATGCTCGTCTAGCAACTTCTCGTGGATGCACTTCGACACAATTATAAGTACCAATAAACATTTCCTCAGATGTAATTACTTGATTTTGATTATTTAAAAAAACCACCATAAAAATTTCACGATCTTTATTTGCTAATCGACTAGCTAAGTAATGATGAGTTAAGGATGGTGAAGAAAGAAAATTTTCGTTTGCCATTTTAACTTTAAGGTATCGATGTGAAAGTTCAATGACTGCTTTTAATTGTGTGTATTTTACTGTTCCTAATCCATTTTTTTTACAAAATTCACTATGGCTTGCATTAATTAAATTATACAAAGAACCAAATTCACTTAATAATTTTTGCGATAACTGTAAAACAGGTAAATTACGGGTACCAGTACGTAAAAATAACGCTAGTAATTCAGCATCACTTAATGTTTCTACTCCAAATTTCAAAAGCTTTTCTCTGGGCATTAATGTTGTGGGTAGTGAAGACATAATACAATTCCTATTATTCAAAACTGAATTATTAATGGAATAATAGATAAGATAAAATAATCAGTAGAAATATTATGAGTTATTTCACAAAAAAATGAGAAACTTTGCACCATACAAAAAAAGCGCCTAATTGAAGTGACCCCCAATAGTTGGACAACCAATAACTGGGGGTCTTTTTATGTCAAAATATAGTCGAGATTTAAAAATTATCATAG
>NZ_JACFQU010000064.1:0-328 GCF_016101285.1 Gilliamella sp. W8136 | reverse complement strand
AGGGTAAACAACTGGATATGCAAGGTGCCATTACCCAGCTTGAAAATGCTTTATCAATTGCTAAAGCACTGCAAAATGCAGCAACCTCATCTGAAGCCCATGGCGCAGATACCGACAGTCAAGAGCAACTTAAAGCGACATTAACCCAATTAGCCCAAAGTGGCATTATTGCTTATGCACAAGAGGGCATTGCTTTAACCAGTCCGGAAAACATCCAACTGTCAACGTCGAATAGCGTTTCAATGACCAGTGAAAACCAGACTGACATTAATGCGTTAAAAAACATAACCGTCTCATCCGGTGAATCCATCGGTCTGTTTGCCCATAA
>NZ_JACFQU010000063.1:0-336 GCF_016101285.1 Gilliamella sp. W8136 | reverse complement strand
GTCAAGAGCAACTTAAAGCGACATTAACCCAATTAGCCCAAAGTGGCATTCTTGCTTATGCACAAGAGGGCATCGCTTTAACCAGCCCGGAAAACATCCAACTGTCAACGTCAAACAGTGTATCAGTGACCAGTGAAAATCAAACTGACATCAATGCGTTAAAAAACATTACCGTCTCATCCGGTGAATCCATCGGTCTATTTGCCCATAAATCAGGAATGAAAGTCTTTGCCAACCAAGGTGATGTTAACGTGCAGGCACAAAATGCCAACCTGAATATGGCTGCCAAGCAAGATATTAAAATAGACAGTGTCGATGGTGAACTGAGAGTAAGCG
>NZ_JACFQU010000062.1:0-340 GCF_016101285.1 Gilliamella sp. W8136 | reverse complement strand
ACTTGCCTTGTTACCCGATTAAAGCGTACCCGTATATGGCGTACGGTAAACAGTTCCAATCGATAGACATAACGGAAATAGCGGAAGCATAAATATATTAAAACTAAAGAAGTAATTAAAAAACAAATCATTGCAAATATATCAGAAGCAATGTTTTCATTCTCACTATTATATAATTGTGAAGCAATTATAAATGCAAAATAAAAGCCTGTTAAAGGAAACATAAATATTAGTATAGAGAGCCATGTAACAATCCCTCGAAAATTTTCAAACATTCCACCACGAATCTCGAGATAGCGATCGTTATAGGCATAGTATGGACCAATGGCTCTTGGGTTAT